>NZ_QUAL01000021.1 GCF_003579925.1 Jiangella rhizosphaerae
GACGGCTCGGCCAGCAGCGGGACGCCGGCGGCCTCGGCGAACGCGCGTGCCGCCGCGCCCGCCCCGTCGCCCGCCACCACCACCGTCCGCGGCCCCTCGTCGAGGACGACCGGCTCTCCCGCGGGCACGGCGGCGACGACGTCCGCCGCTCCCGCCGCCGACGCCGGCCAGGCCGCGTCGTCGTCGGGGACCAGCGGCTCGCGGAAGGCGAGGTCGAGATGGACGGGGCCCGGGTCGCCCGAGCGGGCGCCGGCGGCGGCAGCGACGGCGCGCGCCAGCAGCGCCCGCAGGTCGGCGTCCTCCCCCGGCCGCCCGTACGGGGCCGGCACGTCGGCGAAGTACCGGACGGCGGACCCGAACAGCCGCACCTGGTCGGTGGTCTGGTTGGCGCCGGTGCCGCGGACCTCGTGCGGGCGGTCGGCGGTGAGCAGCAGCAGCGGAACCCCGGCGTGCGACGCCTCCAGCACGGCCGGGTGCAGGTTCGCCGCCGCGGTTCCGGACGTCGTCACGACGGCGACCGGCCCGGCCACCCGGGCCAGCCCGAGAGCGGTGAACGCAGCGACCCGTTCGTCGATGCGCACGTGCAGCCGCAGATCGCCGCGCGCGGCCGCCGTCGCCAACGCGTGGGCCAGCGGCGCCGACCGCGAGCCCGGCGCCAGCACGACGTGCCGCACGCGGTGCCGGAGCAGCTCGGTGACCAGCGTGCGGGCCGCCGACGTGGAGGGGTTCACGTGGTCGATTCTGCCCTGCGGCCGCGCCACGCCCGCTGCTTGGCCCGGTTGCCGCAGACCTGCATGGAGCACCACTTGCCCGTCCGCGCCCGCGACTCGTCATAGAACGCCCACCGGCAGGTGTCGTTCACGCACACCTTGAGCCGCGACCACGTCCCGTCCGCCATCGCGTCGCCGACCAGCGCCAGCAGTGCGCCGATCGCGCCGTCGACGCCACCGGCGGCCGGGCGGGCCCGCCAGCCGTCGCTGGCGGTGAGGGTCGCGGCCAGCCGGGCGCGCGCGGCGGCGTCGTTGAGGACGGCGAGCGCGCCGGACGGGATCGGCTCGCCACCGTGGTTGGCGGCCAGCGCCTCGCGCAGCGCCTCCCGGACGGCGACCGCGTTCGCGAGATCGCCGGGCTCGGCGTCCGTGTCGCCGGCCAGCAGCGACGCGGACCGCAGCCAGCCGGTCAGGTCACCCGGTGTCGCCAGCGCGTCCGTCCCCGCGTCGATGTCGAGCGTGTTGACGAAGCGCCGGACGGCCTCGAGCCGGCCGGGCGCCGGCGTGCTGGCTCCGGACATGAGACCGAGCATAACCCTCTTGCGGTGCTCATTGGTTATTCCATAACCTGTGATTTCATGACAACGGTTACGGTCAGTACGCGCGCCTGGGACAGCCGCGACTTCCGGCGGCTGTGGACGGGGTCCGCCGTGTCGACGTTCGGGTCCGAGGTGGCCGAGCTGGCGGTGCCGCTGCTGGCGATCGGCGTGCTGGCCGCCACGCCGGGCGAGCTCGGCGCGCTGCGCACGGCGCAGTTCCTGCCGTTCCTGCTGGCCACGCTGCCGCTCGGGATGCTGGTCGACCGGCGGCGCCGGCTGCCGCTCATGGTCGGCGCCGACCTCGGGCGGTTCGCGCTGATCCTCGTCATCCCGGTCGCGGTCTGGGCCGGGTTCGCCGGGATCGAGCTGCTGTACGTCGTGATGTTCCTGGCCGGCGTGCTGACCGTGCTGTACCAGGTCGCCGACTTCGCGTTCGTGCCGGAGGTCGTGACGCCGCACCAGCTGGTCGACGCGAACGGAAAGCTGGCGGCGGCGCAGTCGGCGAACGAGATCGGCGCCCGAGGGTTCGGCGGCCTGCTCGTGCAGGCGGCCTCGGCGCCGGTCGCGATGCTGGCCAACGCGTTGACGTACCTGGTGTCGGCGCTCTGCCTGCGCGGGGTGGCCGTCGTGGAGACGGCGCGGCCGGCGGCGTCCGCCCGGCCGTCCTGGGCCGAGGTGACCGCCGGACTGCGCGAGGCGCTGCGCAACCGGTTCGTCCGCGCGCTGCTCGGCGAGGCGACGACGTTCAACCTGTTCAACGAGGTCTTCATCCTCGGGTTGATGCTGTTCACGGTGCGCGAGGTCGGGTTGAGCCCGGTGCAGATCGGCGTCGTGTTCACCGCCGGCGGGGTCGGCTCGTTCCTCGGCGCGTGGTTCGGCTCGCGGGTGACCGGCCGGTTCGGCTACGGCCGGGTGCTGCTGATCACGTTGGTCCTCGGCAACTCCGCGCCGGTGCTGGTCGCGCTGGCCGGGACGGACGCCGTCGGGACCTTGGCGCTGTTGTGCTCGGTGTTCGTCGTGATGGGCGTCGGCATCGGGATCGCCAACGTGCACGCGGTGACGCTGCGCCAGGCGGCGCTGCCCGAGGAGCTGCGCGGCCGGGTGAACGCGGCGTACCGGCTGATCTCCTGGGGCGCGATCCCGGTCGGCGCCTCGCTCGGCGGGGTGCTGGCCGGCGCGACCGACGGGCGGACGGCGATGGTGGCCGGCGCCTGCGGCATGGTGCTGGCGACGCTGTGGGTGGCGTTCTCGCCGGTGCGCTGCCTGGCGTCGATCGACGAGGCGGCGCGGCTCTCTCGCGCGAGCTGACGGCGTCAGGTCTGCGGCTGGTCCTCCGGCGGCGCCTCGTCCTCGACCTTGCGCAGCCAGGTGAAGCCGGTGTTGCTGCCCTGGCAGGTCTGCAGGATGATGTCGCACTCGTCGCCGCAGGTCCAGTTCGACGCCGAGCCGAGCGCGGAGCCGCGGCCCTGCGCGATGACGCGGTCGACCACCTCGTACAGGCCGGTGAACTCACCCTCGAGCTGGACGAACGTGCCGTGCGGGATGGAGTTCCACCACGAGTTGCCGAGATAGTCGTGGGCGACGACGAAGGTGCCGGACTCGACCGGCGTGTAGTGGCAGCCGACGCCGTTGCCGAGGTTGTCGATGTCGACGTCGTCGTCGCAGGTCTCGACCGGGATGGTGCGGACGTCGTCGCCGAGCGCGATGGCCTCTTCGCTCACGACGGCGCCGAACCGGCTGCCGCCGGCGTAGCTGAACCGGAACCGCGTGGTGTGCTCGGCCGTGGCCTGCGCGACCGCCGTGCCCTCGGCCGTCGTCGTGACGGCGGACACCGGCGCCCAGTCCTCTCCGTCGGACTGCTGCTCCAGGCCGATCTCGCCGACGATCGGGACGCCGCCCTCGGTGGTCCAGGCGGCGGTGACGCCCACGCCGTCGTCGGTCTTCTCGGCGGTGGCGGTGATGCGCGACACCAGCGGAGCGCCCGCCGTGATGACCACCTCGTGCGACGCGACCGCCTCGACCTCGGGGCCGCCGCCGTAGGCGAGCCGGTAGATGCCCGACGCCTGCACCTGAACGTCGACCGCGCCGGAGCCGTTCTCGACCGGGACGGTGGTGACGGTGGCCCAGGAATTGCCCTCGATGCGCTGGAGATCGACCTCGCCGCTGACGGCCTCGCCCGACGACGTGATCCAGCTGGCGCCGAACGTGACGGAGCTGCCCGGCCGCGCCTCCGTCGGGGCGGTCAGGACCAGCGGCAGGTCGTCGGCCGCGGCCGGCGGCTCCGCGGCGATGGCGCCGGCCACCTGCTCGGGCGCCGGCGACGCGGCCGCCTGGACGATGGTGGCGTCGGGACCGCCGTCGTCACTCGCCGTCGTGTCGTCGCCGTTGGTGGCTCCGAGGATGGCGAACACCGCCGCCACGAGGAGGGCCAGGACACCGGCAACGGCCGTCACGCGGTACTTCATGCCCCTATTTTCCATGATCACCGACGCGTGTCGGCCCCGACCCGGTGCACCCACACCATTGGGACGACGGAATCGACCCGTTCGTTCCACCGATCTCAGGGGACGACGAGGGATTCCGTCATGCGTTCCACCGCGGCCTGGGACTCCGCCAAAGCCACGGCACGGTCGACCGCGTACAACAAGAGGAGCTGTTCCTCCAGCGCGACGGCCCGGTACGCCCAGACCCACTCATCCTGGTCGACGAGGACACCATCGAGCGCCTCATACCCTTGGGCCTCGGCCGGCCGCGTGCCGTCGACGTCCGCACCGCTCGCCGTCGCGATGTCGGCGAGAACGGCATCGAGCGGGTAGTCGTCCGGCGGATAGTCGACGACGACGAAGCCGACGCCGCTGGAGTGGTGATAGCCCCGCTGCGGCATCCCGTCGACCGAGAGGTCCTCCGGCTCGACGCCGCTGGGCAACTGCACGACGATGCCGGTCGGCTCGTCTCGGACGCCCATCCAGTCGGCCGACCCACGGAGCGAGGCCGACACCGTGAGGCGGGCGAACTCCGAGTCCAGCCGCTCGCGGTCCGTCTCGGGCCCGCCGACGAAGCCGTTCCAGACATCGCCCTCTCCGTTCAGCACCAGGATGCGGAAGAGCATGAGCTGGTCGTTGCCGTACGCGATCTCACCGTCGACGCCGCGAGCTCGTCCGGCGTCGACCTCCTCAGCCGCCAGGACGGCGCCGCCGACGCTGTCGGCGAGGAGCTCGGCCAGCTTCTCGACGTCGTCCGGCGTGGCGAACCCGTCGATCACCTCGAACCCGATGACACCGGCCGCGTGCTCGAACACGTAGCCGCGGGTGGTGATGGCCGCGCCGTCCGGACCGGTGATGGTGTTCGAGACCGGCTCGGCGCCCTCCGGCAGGGCGGCGCTCGTCCGGCTGGGCTCGTCGGCGAACGGCACCCAGTCGAACAGCACGCTCGCTTCCGGGCTGCGGGTAGCGGCGGGCTTCACGTTGCCGGCCGGCGAACCGGGGACGTCGTACGTCGTCGTCTGCTCCGCAGGCAGCAGCGTCTCCTCGCCGCCTGCGGAGCAGGCCGTCGCCGTCAGCACCACCACCAGGGCTGCTGGAACCCACCGCATTCGTCCCCCCGAACACTCAGAAGCGGCACCCTATCCGAGCACCCGGACGGATGCACCGGCTAGCGTGATCGGCGTGACGACCGCACCGTTCGACCCGTCCCGCTGGCGCCCGGTCGAGGGCTTCGAGTTCACCGACATCACCTATCACCGGCACGTCGAGGACGGGCGCGACCGCGGGACCGTCCGGGTCGCGTTCGACCGCCCCGAGGTGCGCAACGCCTTCCGGCCGCACACCGTCGACGAGCTGTACCGGGCGCTCGACCACGCCCGCATGACGCCCGACGTGGGGTGCGTGCTGCTCACCGGGAACGGGCCGTCACCGAAGGACGGCGGCTGGGCGTTCTGCTCCGGCGGCGACCAGCGCATCCGCGGCCGCTCCGGCTACCAGTACGCCAGCGGCGAGACCGCCGAGACCGTCGACGCCGCCCGGGCGGGGCGGCTGCACATCCTCGAGGTGCAGCGGCTGATCCGGTTCATGCCGAAGGTCGTCATCGCCGTCGTCCCCGGCTGGGCGGCCGGCGGCGGCCACAGCCTGCACGTCGTCAGCGACCTCACCCTGGCCAGCGCGGAGCACGCCCGGTTCAAGCAGACCGACGCCGACGTCGGCTCGTTCGACGGCGGCTACGGGTCGGCGTACCTGGCGCGGCAGGTCGGCCAGAAGTTCGCCCGCGAGATCTTCTTCCTCGGCGACGAGTACTCCGCGGCCGACGCGCACCGCATGGGCATGGTCAACGCCGTCGTGCCGCACGCGGACCTCGAGAACGTCGCGCTCGAGTGGGCCGCCAAGATCAACGGCAAGAGCCCGACGGCGCAGCGGATGCTGAAGTTCGCCTTCAACGCCGTCGACGACGGCATGGTCGGGCAGCAGGTCTTCGCCGGCGAGGCGACGCGGCTCGCGTACATGACCGACGAGGCGGTCGAGGGCCGCGACGCGTTCCTGGAGAAGCGCCCGCCGGACTGGTCGCCCTTCCCCTGGTACTACTGAGCGCGGGCGTTTGCCCCGGCGGCGCCTGGAGGCCCTTGGCAAGCCTGGCCACGTCCTTGGCAAGGCTCACCGTCGCTCAGATGTCCGTTTCACCCCTTTTCCAGGGTGGCCGGCCTTGCCAAGCTGTGGCGCGGTGCTGCCCGGCAGCCGACCGCGTGCGCACCGGCATTTAGGGTGGTGGGGCGATGCAGAGGCAGACCCAGCCGCCCGGCTCTTCCGGCCGCCGCACCCTGACCACGGTCGAGGTGCCACTGCGGCCTGCCGTCGTGCCGAGGATGCTGCCCGCCGTCGCGCGGGCGCTGGCCGGCGGGGACGCGCTGCTGCCGCTACCCTCGTCGCCGGCGGCGGTGCGCGACGAGTTGCTCGCGGAGTTCGCGCCCCGCAGGCCGCTCGAGGACGACGTCGCGTTCATCGTGCCCACGTCGGGGTCGACGGGGCGGCCCAAGGGCGCGCTGCTGAGCGCCGCCGCCGTCCGGGCGTCCGCCACGGCCACCCTCGAACGGCTCGGCGGTCCCGGCCGGTGGCTGCTCGCGTTGCCGGCCACGCACATCGCCGGGCTGATGGTGCTGGCGAGGTCCGTGGTCGCGGGCACGGAGCCGGTCGCCGTCGATCTCAGCGGCGGGTTCGACCCGGAGCTGTTCGCGGCCGCCAGCGTGCAGGTCTTCGCCGGCGCCGGACGGCGCTACACCGCGCTCGTGCCGCGCCAGCTCAGCACGCTGCTCGACGCCGGCGGGGCGCCGCTGTCGGCGCTGGCCGGATACGACGCCGTGCTGGTCGGCGGGTCCGCGGCCGACGGCGGGCTGCTCGAGCGGGCCCGCAAGGCCGGCGTCGAGGTCGTCACCACCTACGGCATGACGGAGACCTGCGGCGGCTGCGTGTACGACGGGGTCCCGCTCGACGGCGCGCGGGTCGAGCTGGCGGACGACGGGCGCATCAGGCTCGCCGGACCGATGCTGGCCCACGGCTACCGCCTGCGCCCCGACCTCGACGACGCGTTCGACGGCGGCTGGTTCACCACGTCCGACCTGGGCCGGCTCGCCGACGACGGAAGCCTGACGGTGCTCGGCCGGGCCGACGACGTCGCGGTGTCCGGCGGCGAGAACGTCCCGCTGGCCGCCGTCGACCTCGCCGTCGCCTCGCACCCGGACGTCGCCGAGGCACTCAGCATCGCCGTCCCCGACGCCGAATGGGGCGAGCGGGTCGTCGTCGCCGTCGTGCCGGCCGATCCCGGGCGCCCACCGTCGCTCGACGACGTGCGCGCCCACGTCCGCGAGCACCACCCCGTCGCCTATGCCCCCAAGGAGCTGCACGTGCTCGATGCGCTGCCCACCCTGCCGGGTGGGAAGACCGACCGCCGCGCACTGGCGGACCGGCTCGGACTGGCGAACGGCTGATGGCGACGCCCGGGCAGTGGGTCGAGGGCGCCCGGCCCCGGACCCTGCCGGCCGCCGTCGCGCCGGTGCTCGTCGGGACGGGGGCGGCGGCCGCCGCCGACGCCGCCCACCTGGGCAGGGCCGCGCTGGCGCTGCTGGTGGCGCTGGCCCTGCAGGTCGGCGTGAACTACGCGAACGACTACTCCGACGGCATCCGGGGCACCGACGAGGACCGGGTCGGACCGTTCCGGCTGGTCGGGTCGGGCGCGGCCCGGCCGGCGGCGGTGAAGGCGGCCGCGCTGTGGACCTTCGTCGCGGCCGGGGTGTCCGGGGCGGCGCTGGTGGCGTGGTCGGGGCATTGGTGGCTGTTCGCCGTCGGCGCGCTGGCCATCGCGGCGGCCTGGTACTACACCGGCGGCCGGAACCCGTACGGCTACCGCGGGCTCGGCGAGATCTCGGTGTTCGTGTTCTTCGGGCTGGTGGCCGTCGCGGGGACGACGTATGTGCAGGCCGACCGGCTGACGGGGACGTCGCTGGTGTCGGCGGTGGCGATCGGCTGCCTGGCGTGCGCGCTGCTGTTGGTGAACAACATCCGCGACATCGGCACCGACGCTGTGAGCGGCAAGCGGACGCTGGCGGTGGCGCTCGGCGAGCAGCGCAGCCGGATGCTCTACGTCCTGCTGATGACGGCGCCGTTCCTCATCGTGGCGGCGCTGGCCGTCGCCGGCCGGCCATGGGGCGCCCTCACGCTGCTGTGCGCCCCGCTGGCCGTGGTGACCACGCTGCCGGTGGTCCGGCGGGCGACCGGCCGGGACCTCATCCCGGTGCTGAAGCGGACCGGGCTGACCGAGCTGGTCTTCGCGGTGCTGCTGACCGTCGGCCTGGCGGTGGGCTGAAAGGCTCGCCCACGCGCCGGGCCGGCGTCGGGAACCGGCCGGTGGCCGGCTCGTCGTCGGGCGGGACCGCTGGCTGCGGCCGTCCGCGAGTCGGGTAACGGAGAAGGTGCTCCCGCCCGCACCTCAGGCGTGCCGGCGGGCGCGGCGTGGACCGGTGTAGCCGCGGTCCTCGGCCGGGATGCGCGCGACGATGGCCGCGCGCAGGTCCTGCAGCAGCGACTGGCTCTCGCCGCGGTGCCGGCCCCGCTTGCCCTGCTTGGCGTCCTCGGCGGCGCGCTCGTATTCGTCAGTCATCATGTGATACCTCCTGTGTGAGGACGGCCCCTCGCGGTGCCGTCTGACCCACAAGACAGGGGGACGACCGGATCATGACGCGCCCTGTCAAGATTTTTTCTCGGACGTTGGTCAGCTCTCGTCCCGGAGCTTGGGAACGTCGGCGGCGTCGTCGAGTTCATGCAGGTCGCGGCCCGGTGCGTCGGAGCTGAGACCCTGCGTGCCCCTGGCCGGCTGCGGGTGCGTGACCCCTTCGTAGCCGTCCATCTCGTCCAGCGCGGCGTCGCCGAGGCGTTCCTCGTCGATCTCCCGCGGGTCCTCGCCGGGCGTGGCCCCGGGTTTCGTGCGGCGATCGTCGGTCATGGCACGGACATACCCATCCGGCCGGTTCGCACGCGTCCGGCCCGGGTGCCGGGAATGACCGAGCTACGCCTCGCGCGGCCCGTCGGGGCGGCTCGCCCGCTGGGCCTCGGCCTCGGCCCGGGCGCGCTGCTCGTCGTCCCACGCGTCCTCGGCCGCGGTGCGCTCGCGGATGGTGCGCAGCCGCCGGTCCCACGCGATGGAGACCTGGTCGCGGCTGCCACGCAGCACGAAGAAGCTGAGCACGCCGGAGAGCACGAGGCCGAGCGCCACGAGGACCAGCCCGCGGAAGCCGACGAGCCAGAGCAGTGCAGCGACGACGGCGAAGACCAGCGCGCGCAGAAGTGTGTACCGGAGAACGACCATGACGTCACGAATTCTACGCCGCCCGGCGATCGGCAGGGCCGCCGCCCGCGGGTCGGGGGAAGCCCGGGCGACGGCCCCTGCCGATCACCCCGGGGAGGGTGGTGGCCTGGAGGGGCGGCTCGGCCGCTGCCCGTAGCCGGCCGCCGGTGTGGTGTTCGGGAGGACCATGGTGAGAATCTATCGAACACGTGTTCGAGCGTCAACCCGGCGAGAGAAATCCGAGCGGCGGTGTCGAATCGGGGGCGCGGCGTTCGTAGCAGGGGTGACAGGCGCCCACGAGGGCGCACCGAGAAGGGACATCACGATCATGAAACTGACGACTGTCACCCACGTCTCCGTCGACGGAGTGATGCAGGGACTCGGCGGATCGAACGAGGACCGCAGGGGCGGGTTCGAGCGCGGCGGGTGGGCGCTGCCGCTCTTCGTCGACGAGGGCGCGACGTACCTCGAAGGCGTCTTCGGGCGCGCCGACGCGTTCCTGTTCGGCCGGCGGACCTACGAGATCTTCGCCGGCTCGTGGGGCGCGATCGACGAGATGGTCGACGCTCCCATCGGGCGCGCCCTGAACGCGCGGCCCAAGTACGTGGCGTCGACCACCATCACCGACCCACGGTGGGCCGGCACGACGGTCCTCTCCGGCGACGTCGCGGCGGCCGTCCGGGCGCTGAAGGACCGGCCCGGAGGCGAGCTGCAGGTGCACGGCAGCGGCGAGCTCGTCCGCCGGCTGCTCGACAACCGCCTGGTCGACGAGATGACCCTGTTCACCTATCCCGTGGTGGTCGGTCAGGGCACGCGACTGTTCCCGAGCACCGGCCCGGACGCGGCGCTCGACCTGACGGACTTCCGAGCCTTCGCGAACGGCATCACGCTCCACATCTACCGGCCCGCCGGGCGCCCGCAGTACGCGACCGACACCGCCGACCTGGACCACATGTCGTAGCCGTCAGGGCCGCCCGGCCCCCTGGACAGCCCTCGAGGGACCGGCCAGGCTGACCGGATGGACCATTCCACCCGGCGCAGCGAGGTCGAGGCGTTCTACCGCGACTACCTGCGCGTCTGCAACGACCACCGATTCGAGGACCTCGGCCCGTTCGTCGCCGACGACGTCGTGGTGAACGGCGAGCCGCGAGGGCTCGACGGCTACGGCGCCGCCCTGCGGTCGGTGATCCGCGGCTTCCCCGACTACCACTGGGATCTGCGGCACCTCGTCGTCGACGACGAGTGGTTCGCGGCTCACCTGGCGACGACGGGGACGCATCGCGGCCCGCTGCTCGGCCTCGAGCCCACGGGCCGCACCGCCGGAACCCACGAGTTCGCCGTCTATCGGACCTCCGGCGGACGCATCGCCGAGGTCTGGGGGACGGCGGACGACCTCGCCCTGCGCGCCCGGTTGCTCGACGACGGCGGCTGAGCGCCGGTCGCTCAGTCCAGCGGCGCCGGCCACTCGTGGGCCGGCAACAGCTCCCGCAGGGGCACGGCGCGCCCGCGTCCCAGGACGACGCGCGCGCCGAGGTTCTCCGGGTGCAGCTGGCGGATGAACTCGCGGCACCGCCCGCACGGTGGGAGCACGTACAGCGCGCCGTTCTCGTCGCGCCAGACCGCCACGATGGCGGCGATGCGCTCCTCGCCGCCGGTCACCATGGCGGCGATCGCGCCGTGCTCGGCGCAGAACCCGGTGCCGGACCGGGTGTCGATGCAAACCCCGTGGTAGGCGTTGCCCCGGTCGGTGACGAGGGTCGACGCGACGTCGCCGATGAGGCGGTCGTCGAGGCGGCGGGGGTTGAGGTACGAGGCGGCCGAGGCGATCAGCTCGTCGTCGTTCACCGTCACCACCCTAGCCAGGGCGCCGGACGGCCGAAGCGGAGGCTTGTCTCCGGCCGATCCGGGCGGTGACCTAACGTGAGCCCTATGACCTCTTCCCCCATGAAGTTCGGACTCTTCGTCCCGCAGGGCTGGCGGCTCGACCTCGTCGACATCAAGCCGGCCGAGCACTGGGCGACCATGCTGAAGGTCGCCAAGCACGCCGACGCGGGCCCCTGGGAGTCGATCTGGGTCTACGACCACTTCCACACCACCCCGGTCCCCACCGAGGAGGCCACCCACGAGGCGTGGACGCTGATGGCCGCGTTCGCCGCGGCGACCGAGCGGGTGCGCCTGGGCCAGATGTGCACGTGCATGGCCTACCGCAACCCGGCCTACCTGGCGAAGGTCGCGGCGACGGCCGACATCGTGTCGGACGGGCGGGTCGAGATGGGCATCGGCGCCGGCTGGTATGAGCACGAGTGGCGCGCCTACGGGTTCGGCTTCCCGCGCGCGGGCGTCCGGCTGGCGATGCTCGACGAGGGCGTCGACATCATGCGGCAGGCGTGGACGAACGGCGTCGCGACGCTGGCCGGCGAGCACTACCAGGTCGACGGCGCCATCTGCCGGCCGCTGCCGCTGCAGGAGGACGGCATCCCGCTGTGGATCGCCGGCGGCGGTGAGAAGGTGACGCTGCGCATCGCGGCCAAGCACGCCCGCGGCGCCCGGTACACCGGCTCGCGCAGCTACACGGCGTACACCAACTTCGCCGGCACGCCCGAGGTCTTCGCGCACAAGTCCGAGGTGCTGGCGCAGCACTGCCGCGACCTCGGCACCGACTACGACTCCATCACCCGCTCGATGAACTTCAACGTGGTCATCGGCAGCACACGGGACGAGGTCGACGGCAAGCTGGCCCGGATCGAGGAGATCTACGGCCGGTTCATGACGCCCGACGTCGTCGCGGAGAAGATGCAGCCGTACCGCGACAGCCCGGTGGTCGGCACGCCGGAGCAGGTCGCCGAGGGGATCCGCCAGTACCAGGACAAGGGCCTGCGCTACGCCATCGGCTACTTCCCGGAGGCCGCATACGACCTCAGCGGCATCGAGCTGTTCGAGCGGGAGGTCATCCCGGCGCTGAGCTGAGTTCAGTCCCCGCCGCCACCGCCGCCGTCGCCACCTCCGTCCCCGCCGCCGTCGCCGGCCATGCCCGCGTCGGCGGCGAGGACGGCGTTGACGCCGTAGGTGCCGGCACGGCGGCGGCCGGGCACGCTCCACCGCGACTCGACGGCGTCGCCCTGGACGTCGCGGCGCAGCGCGTCGTCGGTCATCGCGGTGAACCCGCCGACGGCGACCCGCTGCGCCTGCGTCGCGTCGTCCGGCAGCCGCGCCGCCAGCAGGTCCGTGAGGTCGCGGCCGCGTGCGGTCCGCGGGTCGGGGCCGTGGTAGCCGGGCCGGCGACTCCAGATGAACGCCGTCAGGATCGTGAGGGGCAGCCAGCCGAGGATGGTCACCGACGCCGGCACCTCGACCTCTTCCATCCGCCCCGCCGACAGCATCCCCATCGAGCACAGGAACATGCCCAGCAGCGTCGGGCCGGCCGCCGTCATCGGGCCCCACTGCCGGCGCAGCGGCGTGACGAGCAGCCCGCGATCGGCCAGCGCGCGCAGCCGGCTGCGCAGCTTCCACTTCAGGATGTCGCGGCGGACGGCGTCCAGCCCCTGCCGGCCCTTGGCCCGCACCGACACCAGGATCGACCCCTCGTCGAAGGAGTAGGGCGGCCGGTACTCCGGACTGTTCATCGGCGTGTCGAGCAGCCGGTCGACCTCGTCGCTGACGGTCAGCGTGCCGCGGTCGGCGTGGACGAGCCCGCGGCCGACGAGGTCCAGCACGGTCACGTCGATGCCCCGGGCGACGCCGCCGGTGAGCAGAGCGGTGTCGGTGACGTCGAGGCCGCGCGCGAGCTCCTCACGAGCGAGGTCGGGCCGCCGCCGCTGGTCGAGGACGTACGCGGCGGTCGCCGAGCCGATGCCGCCGGCCACCACCAGGGCGAACAGGACGAGCCATGCGGTCACGGGCGGGACCCACCTCCGCGACCGACGGTGTCAGGTCAGGGTTGCGGCTGCGTGAGCACCCGCGAAACCAGCGGCGACGAGTACACGACCGACGTCGTGACGCTGCCGAGGGTGGCCAGCCGTCCCGCGATCTCCTCCAGGTGGCGCATCGATCGCGCGGCGACCTTCAGGACGAAGCAGTCGTCGCCCGTGACGTGGTGGCACTCCAGCAGCTCCTGCGTGCGCTCCAGTTCGGCGTGCAGCGCGCGGTAGTGGCCCGACGGGTAGCGCAGCCGCACGTACGCGATGACCGTGTAGCCGATCCGCTCCAGATCCAGCTCGGCCCGGAAGCCCGCGATGACGCCGAGGTCGGTGAGCCGGCGGATGCGGTCGGCGGTCGCGGTGGGCCCGAGGTTGACGCGGCGGGCCAGCTCTGCGACGGCGACCCGGCCGTCGCGCTGGAGGTGCTCGAGCAGCTGCCAGTCGATGCGGTCGAGGGAGGCTGCGGAATCGTCGGCCATACGCCGACGATACCGGGGGTTCCCCGCCGCAGCGGCGCGGAAGACCGTCGATCACCCCTGCCGATGCGGCGCCGGGCGACGTACCGTCGACGCCATGACGATCACGATCCCGGCCGCCCCGCCGGACGCGGCCGCCGCGCACTTCGCGTCCCTGCTCGCCTTCGAGACCGACTGCTGGGACGTGCACCACGCGCTGACGACCGGCACCGCGGACTGGCCTCCTTCCTCTCGCGGGACCCACCCCAGCCCGGACCTCGCGGTCGGCGTCGGCTTCGTACTGCTCGACGTGCGCAGCCCGGAGCTGTACGCGGCCGGGCACGTGCCGGGCGCCGTCAGCCTGCCGCACGGCCGCATCGTCGAGCGCAACCTCGCGCGGTGGCCGGAGCAGACCGTCTTCGTCGTCTACTGCGCCGGCCCGCACTGCAACGGCGCCGACAAGGCGGCGCTGCGACTGGCCCGGCTCGGCCGGCCGGTGAAGAAGATGATCGGCGGCGTCACCGGCTGGCTGGACGAGGGGTTCGCGCTCGAGACCGCGTGAGCACGCGGGCCAGCAGTGCCGGGTCGGCGTTGCCGCCCGACACGACGGCCACCGCCCGGCCGAACCGCTCGGGCTCGGCCAGGAACGCGGCCGTCGTCAGGGCGCCGGTGGGCTCGGCGACGATCCGGCCGCGGACGGCCAGTAGCCGCATCGCGGCGAGGATCGCGTCCTCCGGGACGGTCACGATCTCGTCGACGTGGCGGCGGATGTGCTCCCACGTCAGCTCGCCGATCACCGGGAGGCGAACGCCGTCGGCGATGGTCCGGTAGGTGTCGTCCGGCGCCCACGCGACCCGCTCGCCGCGGGCCAGACTGTCCCGCGCGTCGGCGGCCAGCTCGGGCTCGACGCCCACGACGCGGGTGCCCGGGGCCAGTGCCTTCACCGCGACACCGATGCCGGAGATCAGCCCGCCGCCACCGACAGGGACGAGGACAGTGCCGGCGTCGGGCCGGTCGGCGGCGATCTCGAGGCCGACGGTGCCCGCGCCGGCGATGACCCGCGCGTCGTCGAACGGCGAGACGAAAGTCAGCCCGCGCTCGGCGACCAGCTCGCGGACCCGGCTGTCGCGCTCGGGCGGGGGCACCATGACGACCTCGGCGCCGAGCGCCTTCGTCGCCTCGACCTTCACCGGCGCGGCGGCGTCGGGCATGACGACGGTGGCCGCGATGCCCTGCGCGCGGGCGGCCCAGGCCAGCGCCTGCGCGTGGTTGCCGCTGGAGTGCGTGACGACGCCGCGCGCCCGGGCGTCGCCGTCGAGCAGGGCGACGGCGTTGAACGCGCCGCGCAGCTTGAACGCCCCGGTCGCCTGCAGGCCCTCCGGCTTCAGCCACAGCTCGCCGCCGGCCCACGCGGCCGGGACCAGCGGGGTGCGGACGGCGACGCCGTCGAGCCGACGTGCCGCCGCACGCACGTCGTCGAGAGTGACCAGGCCGGACGCGTCCATGGATACCGCCGTTCGTGGGGTTCGGGAACGGCAGCATCATCGCCCACGCGTCCGGCGCGGCGAGCGTCAGCCCCGCTCGGCCTGCCACATCCAGTACTGCTTCTCCAGCTCCTCGACGACGTCGAGCAGGATGTTGTTGCTGACGGGGTCGGCCTGCTCGACGTCGTGGGCGCGCTGGCGCATGCGCGCGATGATGCCCTCGTACACGCCGATGAACGTCGCCACGACGTCGTCGTCGCGTACCCAGCCGGGCTGCTGCCGGGGCAGCCGCGAGTCGGCGGCGACGGTCTCGGCGCGGCCGTCGGCGGGGCTGCCGATGGTCGCCGACCGCTCGGCGACGACGTCGGCGTGCTTGCGCGCGGTGTCGACCACCTCGTCGAGCTGGAAGTGGATGGTGCGGAAGCGCGGGCCGGTGACGTTCCAGTGCGCCTGCTTGCCGGCGAGCGAGAGGTCGATGAGGTCGACGAGCGCGTCGCGCAGCACCTCCGTCACGATCTTGTGGGCATCGTCGGTGAGTGGGCTGTGGATCGTCGTCATGGTGTCCCCTCCTCGGATCGTTCTCCCCGCCCCGTAACCGATCCGCGGGATTTCACCCGGTGCGTCAGCTGCCGACCAGCTCCGAGCGGGCCGGCTCGACCTGGCGGTCCTCGAACCGCGTGGAGATGACCAGGGTGGTACGGGTGCGCGCGACGCCCTCGATGCGCACCAGCTTGCCGAGCAGCCGCTCCAGCCCCTCGACGTCGGCGACGCGGACCTTCAGCATGTACGCCTCGTCACCGGCGATGAACCAGCAGTCCTCGACCTCCGCGACGTCCTCGAGCCGCGTGCCGACCTCCTCGTGGCCGGCGGAGTCGGAGAGCACCAGCCCGATCAGCGCCGTCAGCCCCAGACCCAGCGCCGACGGGTTGACCGTGGCCCGGTAGCCGGTGATCACCCCACGCTCCTCGAGCCGGCGCACCCGCTCCTGGATGCTCGGCCCGGACAGCCCCACCAGCCGTCCCAGCTCCGCGTACGACGCACGGCCGTTGGCCCGCAGCGCCGCGACAAGACTCGTATCGACGGTGTCCATGGCGCTCCATCCTCGCAGCGCCGCTGAGGGCGCCGGCAACGTGGTGGGGATCACCCGCTTCGAGATTGCCCCGTGATCTCCCCGTAACTTAGAATCATAGGCGAAAGGTCGCTGACGGCCTTCGATTCAATTGAGATTTGCTACAGGGAGTGTCGTTGTACAGCTTGGAGTACGCCCAGACCCGCATCGACGACCTGCGTCGGGAGGCGGAGAAGGCACGCCAGGCAGCCGTGCTCCGCGCCGGCCACCGCCCGCGGCGCCGTCTCTTCGCCTGATCACCGGCCACGCGTCCGGCCCCGTCCGGCCGGACGCTTCCGAGGGCTGGCCCCCCAGCCCCTGGTCGTGGCGCCCCCGGACCGTGCGATGCTCGCTCAGACGAGCCGAACGCGGTCCGGGGTGCGTCACGCCCGGCCCAGCACCTAGGCTGGTGGAAAGGGACACAGCTCGACCGGGGAGGTCGCACGGTGGGTCGGGTACTACCAATCGTGGTCGCCATCGCGCTGCTCGTGTATGCGCTGATCGACTGCCTGCAGACCGACTCCGCCAGGTTCCGGTCGTTGAACCGCGTCGCCTGGGCGGCGATCATCGTGCTCGTCCCGCTGGTCGGGCCCATCCTCTGGCTGGCCATCGGCAAGCTCCGCGACCGCCCGCAGCGGCCCGCCGCGCCGCCCCGTCGTCCCCTCGCCCCCGACGACGACCCCGAGTTCCTCCGGCACCTGCGCGAGACCGACGCCAAGCACGAGCGGATGCTCAACCAGTGGGAGGCCGACCTCCGCCGTCGTGAGGCGGAGATCAAGCGCAAGAAGGAGGCCGAAGCGCGCGCCGCCGAGGAGGCCCAGCGCCGCAAGGAGGCCGAGGCCCGTCAGCGCGAGGACGAGGCCCGCCAGCACACCGACGACGAGGACGACTCCCGCTAGGGCTACCGCCGGGCGATCGCGGACGTTCCGCGGACGGTCGCGGCGTTGGTGGGGCTCCCCGTCCCCGGCTGCCCCATTCTCTTGCCGCGAACGCGCGCGTCAAGCGGACTAGTGGCGCTTCGCGCGGCGATGACCGCTTGACTCGCCCGTCCGCGGCGAAGAACGGGCAGCTATCAGGGGGACGGGGAGGATCTGGGCACGCGTCATGTTTGGCGTGCCCGTTTCGCACCGTTTTGTCGGGCTGTGGACAGCGGTGATCATCAAGGATCGCCTACATCACGAGGATTCCGTGAGCATCACCATGACTGTAGGGGTGTTGACGCTGGGGTAATCCTCGTGATGGCCCCCGAATCACGGCGAAATCTCACCAAGTGGACGCCCCACGACACCAACGCCACACAGAAACAGGGCCGACGCCCCGGTAGCCGTCGNAGTGGACGCCCCACGACACCAACGCCACACAGAAACAGGGCCGACGCCCCGGTAGCCGTCGCCGCTCTTCCCCCGTCCCCCTGATAGCTGCCCGTTCTGAGCCGCGGGCGCGCGGGTCAAGCGGTCATCGCCGGCGCGAAGCGCCTCCATAGTCCGCTTGAGGCGCGCGCCCGCGGCCAAGACAATCGGGCAGCAGGGGGACGGCCCAACGTCACGAATCCGGAGGCCAGGTCAGAGGCCGCCGTACGAGTGCAACCCATTGAAGAGGATGTTCACGCCGAAGTAGCTGAACAGCACCGTTGCGTACCCGATGAGCGCGACCACGGACGCCTTGGAGCCCTTCCAGCCGGCCGTCGCCCGGGCGTGCAGGTAGGCGGCGTACGCGAGCCAGGTGATCAGCGCCCACACCTCCTTGGGGTCCCAGCCCCAGTACCGGCCCCACGAGACCTCGGCCCAGATCGCGCCGAGGATGAGCGGGCCGAACGTCCAGATCGGGAACGCGATCGCGGTCAGCCGGTAGGCCAGCCGGTCCAGGGCCGCGGAGTCGGGCAGCGAGGCGCCGAAGCCGCTCGTGCGGCCGCGGTCGGCGGCCCGCTCGGACACGATCTGCAGGGCGCTGACCACCGCGCCGACGGTGAACAGGCCGAACGCCAGTACCGCGCAGCCGACGTGGACGACCAGCCAGTACGACTGCAACGCCGGCTGCAGCGGGCCGGGAGGCACGTAGAGGAAGGTGGCCGCGAGGCCGACGGTGACGAAGATCAGCAGGACGGCCCAGACGGCGACGACGCGGCCGACGACCGTGCGGGCGAGAGCGAGGAAGACGATCGACGCGACGAGAGCTCCGGTGATGGAGAACTCGTACATGTTGGCCCAGGGCGCCCGCTCGGTGCCCAGGCCGCGCATGACGACGCCGGCGGCGAGCACCAGCGTGGCCAGGCCGAACACACCGCGGCCGATGCCGCCGAGACGGTCGGCGCGCTGCAGGAGCTCGGCGTCGCCAGGACCGGCGGGACCGTCCGGCGCACCTGCCGGAACATCCGCCGACGACGCCCGAGCATCGCCCGACGACGTCACGCCGACGAGCTCGCGCTCGGGCTCGGCCACCGTCACGGCGCGGCGACGGCGGCTGTGGATGCCCGCCTCGGCGCAGAACGCCAGCCAGGCCGCCAGGTAGCCGAGGACGGCCACGACGACGACGTAGCGGCTCCACTCGGCGACGGCATCGAGGTCCATCAGTCCTCCTTCTTTCCTTCCGCGCCGCCCAGGCGCAGCAACAGCCCGTCGGTGACGGCGCCGATCTCGTCGACGAGGCGGTCGCCGGCCGAGCCCTCGGCCCGGTGCAGCCCCGCGACCTCGACCACGGTACGCCCCTCCGGCCCGACGCTCGCACGCACCCAGGCCCGGCGCCGGCGCACGTACAACGAGCCCATGAGGCCGACCACGGCGGCGATGGCTCCGACGAGCGCCAGCTCGCGGCCGGAGTTGCGGCCGATCTGCAGGTTCACCCAGGTCACGTAGCCGTCGAAGGTGATGGAGCGGCCGTCGGGCAGCCCGACCGTCTCGCCGACGGGCAGTCGCGCACGGTACGGCTCGCCGCCGTCGCCCAGGTACTGCTCCATGTCGGTGGTGTCGAGGCGGTACACCGACTGCGGCTGACCGTCGTCGAGGCCGAGGTCGCCGTGCCAGGCGGTGAGATACACCTCGGGGTTGCGGGCGCCGGGGAAGATGGAGCGCGGGCCGTTCTCGTCGAGGAAGGCCGTGGGCAGGAACGACGCCTGGATGCCGATGTCGTCGCCGTGCTCCGGCGGCACCTCGACCTTGACCACGCCCTCCGACGTGAAGTTCCCGTCCATGGGCAGGAACGGCACCGGCCCCTCGGCCAGGATCGTCTCGCCGTCGGCGGCCTTGACGGTGAACGCGGGGGCGTACCCGGGGTTGATGATGTGCACCGACGTGCCGTCGATGTTCAGTGGCTCGTTGACCCGGATCGTGTGCGTCTCCGGCTCCGCGCCCGGCTCGGGCACGACGGTCACCGTCGCCTCGTACTCGGCGGGCTGGCCGATCTGGTTGCCGGCCTCGACGAACTCCATGCGGAACTCGTCGACGTCCATCGAGAACGGCGGCAGGTCGGCGGTGTCGAACAGCGCGCCGGCGGACAGGCTGTCGAACTGGATGACCTGGTTGGAGAAGCCCGAGCCCTCCGGGACGAGCACCGTCGCCCGGTAGCTGAACAGCCCGCCCAGCGCCACGGCCAGGAGGACGACCACGACGGACAGGTGGAACAGCAGGTTGCCGGTCTCGCGCAGATGCCCGGTCTCGGCGGCGACGGAGTCGTCCTCGCCCTCCGCGGGACGGCGCAGCCGGTAGCGCCGGGACCGCAGCTCGGCCCGGGCGACGGCCAGCACCTCCTCGGGCGTGGCGTCGACCTCGACCTTCCGGTACGCCGGCATCCGCGTCAGGCGGCGCGGCGCCTTCGGCGGCTGCGCCCGGACGGCCTTCCAGTGCTGCCAGGTGCGCGGCAGGATGCAGCCGACCAGCGACACCATGAGCGCGATGTAGATGGCGGCGAACCAGGGCGCGGAGTAGACGTCGAACAGGCCGAGGCGGTCGTACCACTCCGACAGCGTGGGGTTGCGGGCGCGGAAGTCGCGGACGTTGAGCGGGTTCGCCTCGGTCTGCGGGATGATCGAGCCGGGGATGGCGGCGACGGCGAGCAGGAACAGCAGGATCAGCGCGACCCGCATCGACGTGAGCTGCCGCCAGGCCCACCGGGCCAGCTCCGGGCCGTTCAGCGGCGGCGGCCGGTCGTCCACCGGCGGGCGGGTGTCCATGCTCGTCGTCATCGTGTGCCCACCTCTACACCGCCACCTCGAAGCCGCCGATCCAGCCCTGCATCGACGACATCAGCTCGCCCCACAGCCCGGTGACGAGGAGCACGCCGAGCACGATCAGCAGGATCCCGCCGGCCCGCATGACCGCCAACTGGTGCTTGCGCACCCACTGGAACCACCGGGTCGCCCGCTGATAGGCCAGCGCCGCGACCAGGAACGGGATGCCCAGCCCCAGGCAGTACGCGAACGACAGCAGCGCCCCGCGACCGGCGCTGGCCTCGGTGAACGCCAGCGCCTGCACGGCCGCCAGCGTTGGCCCCATACACGGCGTCCAGCCGATGCCGAACACCGCACCCAGCAGCGGCGCGCCGGCCAGGCCCACCGCCGGCCGCGCCTCGGCGCGCCAGTCGCGGGACAGGCCGGGCAGCCAGCCGGCGAACAGCAGCCCGAGCCCGATCGTCACGACGCCCAGCACCCGCATGATGGTCTCGCTGTGCTCCAGCAGCAGCGTGCCCAGGCCGCCGAAGAGCAGCCCGTACGAGACGAACACCACGCTGAACCCCAGCACGAACAGCAGGACGCCGAGCACCAGCCGCCCGCGCCGCCCGGACGCCAGCTCCGCCCCGGACAGCCCGGTGACGTAGCCCAGATAGCCCGGGACCAGCGGCAGCACGCACGGCGACAGGAACGAGACGAGCCCGGCCAGCGCCGCCACCGGCACGGCCAGTGCCAGCGAACCGGTCAGGACGGTGTCGCCGAAGGAGCTCACCCGGGAGGACCATCCACGACCGCCTGGTGAGAGGGGGCCGGAGGTCTCCTCGAATCGGCGGTGCGGTGCCGCGCAGTGCTGAGGATCGTTTCGGTCCCGTGGATGGTCCGACCACCCGATGTCGCTGTATCAGCGGTGCCCTCCGCGGCCGCGCCCGTCACGGGCGCCTCGGCCGCGATCTCGCGGACGATGTCGGTGAGCGTCGTCTCGCCCAGCGGCCCGAGGACCCGCGCGGCGATACGGCCCTCGCGGTCGATGACCAGCGTGCTCGGGATGGCCGCCGGCGGGACGGTGTCGCGGAACGCGAGCAGGGAGGCGGCCTCGGGATCGTAGATGCTGGGGTAGGTGATGCCGAACTCGTCCTCGAACTGCTGCGCCGGCCGCTGGCCGTTCGGCTCGCGCACGTTGACACCCACGAACTGGACGCCCTCGGGCTCGAGCGCCTCGTAGGCGGCCTGGAGGTCCGGCGCCTCCCTGCGGCACGGCGGGCACCAGGAGCCCCACACGTTGAGCACGACGACGTCGCCGAGCCGGTCGGCGAGCTGGAACTCGCCGCCGTCGAGCAGTTCGCCGCTGAACTCCGGCGCCGCCTTCCGCTCGGCCGGCTCGTAGATGCTGATGGTGCCGTCGCCGGCGATGTAGCCGGCCTGGTTGGCGTTGTCGCTGCGCTCGACCCGGCCGTCGGAGCACCCGGCCAGCGCCAGCGCCGCCGCGGCCGCGAGAAGGAGGATCCGTCGCATCACGCACCCGCCGAGAAGGGCTTGCCGATCCGGGGCAGCAGGTCGCCGGCGGGCTCGCTGTAGGCGACCGAGACGATGGTGTCGTCCTCGTACGTCACGGTGGTGAGGCTGGCCAGCGCGCACTCGCGCCGCCGGGGGTCGTGCCAGAGCCGGCGGCCCTCGATGAAGCTGCGCACCGTCCAGATCGGTAGCTGGTGCGAGACCAGCACGGCCTCGTGGCCGGCGGCGTCGCGGCGGGCGTCGGCCATGACGGCCAGCATGCGGGCGGCGATGTCGCGGTACGGCTCGCCCCACGACGGCTTGAACGGGTTGCGCAGGCTGCGCCAGTGCCGCGGGTGGCGCATGGACCCGTCGCCGACGCCGAACGTCAGGCCCTCGAAGACGTTGAGCGCCTCGAGCAGTCGGTCGTCGGTGCGGACCTCCAGACCCAGCGCCTCGGCCAGCGGCGCCGCGGTCTCGCGGGCCCGCTCCAGCGGCGAGCTGACCAGCACCGTGATGTCGCGGTCGGCGACGGCGGCGGCGACCCGCTCGGCCATGGCCCGGCCGAGATCGGAGAGGTGGTAGCCGGGGAGCCGCCCGTAGAGGACCTTGGTGGGGTTGTGCACCTCGCCGTGGCGCAGCAGGTGCACGCGGGTCAGCTCGCTCATGCCGCCTCCGCCCCGGCAGCGGCGGCCGCGGCGGCGGGCAGCGCCTGGGCGATGCGGTCGACGGCGCGGCCGTCGTGGGCGGCGCTGACGAACCACGCCTCGAACGCCGACGGCGGCAGGTACACGCCCGACTCCAGCATCGAGTGGAAGAACGCGCCGAACCGCGCCGTGCTGGTGCGCTTGGCCCCGGCGAAGTCGGTGACCGGGCCGCCGTCGGGGGTGAAGAAGACGCTGAACAGGTTGCCGGCGTACTGGACGCGGTGCGGCACGCCGGCTGCGGTCAGGGCCTCGCCGACGAGCGCGCCGATGCGCTGGGCGGTGGCGTCGAGGTGCCCGTAGACCTGGGCGTCGGCCAGCCGCAGCGTCGTCAGGCCGGCCGTCGTCGCGACCGGGTTACCGGACAGCGTGCCCGCTTGGTAGACCGGCCCGGCCGGCGCCAGCAGCTCCATCACCTCGGCCCGGCCGCCGAACGCCGCCGCCGGGAAGCCGCCGCCCATGACCTTCCCGAACGTCGTGAGGTCGGGCGTGACGCCGTCGAGGCCGTGCCAGCCGGAGCGGGAGACCCGGAACCCCGTCATCACCTCGTCGAGGATGAGCAGCGCGCCGTGCTCGTGGGCGGTGTCGCGGAGGAACGCGTTGAACCCGTCGACGGGAGCGACGGCGCCCATGTTGCCTGCCGCGGCCTCGGCGATGACGCAGGCGATCTGCTCGCCGTGCTCGGCGAAGGCCGCCTTCACCGCGCCGGTGTCGTTGTACGGGAGCACGATGGTGTCGCCCGCGCTGGCACCCGTGACACCGGGGGTGTCGGGCAGCGCGAACGTGGCGACCCCGCTGCCGGCGGCGGCCAGCAGCGCGTCGACGTGGCCGTGGTAGTGACCGGCGAACTTCACCACCTTGCTGCGCCCCGTGGCGCCGCGGGCCAGCCGGATGGCGCTCATGGTGGCCTCGGTGCCGCTGGAGACGAGCCGGACCTGCTCGACGCTGGTGCGGGCGACGATCTCCTCGGCCAGCTCGACCTCGGGCTGGGTGGGGGTGCCGTACGACGTGCCCAGCGCGACCTGCGCGCGGACGGCCTCGACGACGGCCGGGTGGGCGTGGCCGAGGATCATCGGCCCCCACGAGCCGACGAGATCGACGTACTCGCGGCCGTCGACGTCGTAGAGATAGGGTCCAGTGGCCCGCTGGATGAACCGGGGTGTTCCGCCGACGGCCCGGAACGCCCGCACCGGCGAGTTCACCCCGCCGGGCGTGACGGCCCGCGCACGGTCGAAGAGCTCCGCACTGCGCGGCACGTCGTCGTTGGTCACCGCGTCATTGTCGCAAGTGCTCCGAGCAGCCCGGACGCCGCCCCCACGGCGTCCGGGCCGCTCCCGCCGGGAACCGTCTCAGCGCCGCAGGTGCGACCCCAGGAACGACGACTCCGACTGACCGATGGCGTTGCCCTTGTCGGTGCCCTCGATGGCCGACGTGGTCATGGCGAACGTCAGCGTGGCGTGCGCCGCGGCGTCGGAGAACTCGTCCAGCGCCTGGACGGACAGGTTGCTGATGTCGTCGCATTCGGCGTGGTAGCACGGGTCGTAGGCCAGGCCCGCCGTGCCGCCGTAGACGGCCGCCTGCTCCGCCGTCTTGATGCCCTCGGCCCCGCTGAACAGGCCGCCGGCAGGGATGCCGACGTTGATGAAGGCGTCGTAGTCAGAGCGCCCGTCGAACGCCGTCGGCTCGGTCTCGAGGCCCTGTGCGGCGAAGTAGTCGGTGAACACGTCCTCGACGACGCCGGACCCCGTCGACCCGAGCGAGGCGGTGTCGGAGGCGTCGCCGTCGTAGACGAACCGGACGTAGTTCGGCGACGCGACCATGTCGAAGTTGAGGTTGACCGCGATGCCCTTGACCTGCCGCGTGGTGAGCGAGTCGACGTAGAACTGCGAGCCGATCAGCCCGGACTCCTCAGCACCCCACCAGGCGAACACGACCTGGTTGCGCGGCTCGATGCCCAGCTCGGCCATCCGCAGCGCGATCTCGAGGTTCTGCGCCGAGCCCGAGCCGTTGTCGTTGATGCCCTCGCCCTCGGCGACGGAGTCCAGGTGCGCGCCGACGACGACCTGCCGGTCGCTGCGGCCCTCGCCGGTCGTGGCCAGCAGGTTGGCCGTCGGGACGTCGTGGGTGATCAGCGTCGAGGTCATGACGTGCACGACGACGGTGCCCGCCTGGGTCCGGGCGTAGAGGTCGGCGCCCACGGCGAAGCTCGCGCCGAGTACCGGGATGGTCGCCTCCGTCTCGGCGCCGAGAGTGCCCGCGACGGCCTCGGTGCGGCCCTCCTGGCCCTCGTTGAAGATCACGACCGCGTCGTAGCCGGCGTTCTGCGCGTTGACCGCCTTCACGGTGAAGTCGCAGGTGCCCCGCTGGACCAGCGCGACCTGCGGCTCGGTCGCCGACGCCGGCGCGAAGTCGGCCGCCTCGCAGCCGCTGCTGGAGCTGGGCTGCGACGTCGGCGGGATGATGATGTCGTTGGTCGGCACCAGTGCGCCAGTCACGTCGCCACTGCCGGAGAACTCCATGGTGAGGAAGTCGTCGCCCTCGGCGTAGGCGGCGGGGTCGGGCGACACCCGCTCGAATGCCGGCGCGGCGAGCTCCTCGAACGTGTTGAACAGGAACGGCTGCACGGTGGTCTGATAGCCGGCGGCGTCCAGCTGTGCCTTGACGTACTCCAGCGACTCGTCGTAGCCCGGCGTCCCGGACGCCCTCGTGCCGCCGTTCGCGTCGGCGATGTCCTGGAACACCTCGAGGTGCTCCATGATCCCCGCGGACGTGACGGCGTCGCGCAACGCGGTGCTGTCGACGGGTTTCGCCGCCGACGCCAGCGGTGCTGCGATCAGGACGGCGGCTGCCGCGGTTCCCACGGCGAACACTGCGTTCCGTCTCATCTCGGCTCCCCAGTTCGTGGTGTCCTGGAGGGGCCTGCGGAACCCCCTTGTAGGAGGGCGAGCGTACGCCGGGGTGCAGACGTGCGGAACCCCCTGCGGCCTCGTTCCTCCGAGGCCGCAGGGGGTCCGGCCGGCGTCAGCGGCCGACGGTCTCCTCGACGCGCTTGCCGAGGGTCTCGTCGACGTTGCGCCAGTACTGGTAGACCCGCTGGCGCAGCTCGTCGCTCTTCACCTGGCCGACGTGGCCGGCGATGTTGCCCACCAGCCGGTCGCGCGCGGCGTCGTCGAGGACCTCGCGGACCAGCGTGCCGGCCTGGCCGAAGTCGTCGTCCTCGGCGTGCAGGGTGGCGGCGGCGCGCACCAGCTCGCCGTCGGACTCCCAGCCGGCGTCGCCGACCAGCGACGGCTGGGCCGCCGGGCCACCGTGGCTGTTGGGCGCGTAGACCGGGCGGTCGGCCGCGGCGAAGTCGAACCGCATGGCGCCGTCCTTCGAGTACGAGTGGACCTCGTTCTTCGGCGCGTTGACCGGCAGCTGCGCGTAGTTGGTGCCGATGCGGTACCGGTGGGCGTCGGCGTAGGAGAAGATGCGGCCGAGCAGCATCTTGTCGGGGCTGGCGGCGATGCCGGGCACGAAGTTGCTCGGCTCGAACGCGGCCTGCTCGATCTGCGCGAAGTAGTTCTCCGGGTTGCGGTCCAGCCGCAGCGTCCCGACCTTGATCAGCGGGTAGTCGCCCTTCGGCCACACCTTGGTGAGGTCGAACGGGTTGAACCGGTAGCCCGCGGCGTCGGCGTACGGCATGACCTGCACGTACACCGTCCACGACGGGTGGTCGCCGCGCTGGATCGCCTCGTAGAGGTCGCGGATGTGGTGGTCGGCGTCCTCACCGGCGATGCGGTCGGCGTCGGCCTGAGTCAGGAACTCGTGGCCCTGGTCGGTCTTGAAGTGGTACTTCACCCAGAAGCGCTCGCCGCCGGCGTTGATCCACTGGTAGGTGTGCGAGCCGAAGCCGTCCATGTTCCGCCAGCTGCGCGGCAGGCCGCGGTCGCCCATCAGCCAGGTCACCTGGTGCGCGCTCTCGGGCGACAGCGTCCAGAAGTCCCACTGCATGTCGTGGTCGCGCAGGTTCGAGCCCGGCAGCCGCTTCTGCGAGCGGATGAAGTCGGGGAACTTGATGGTGTCGCGCAGGAAGAACACCGGGGTGTTGTTGCCGACGAGGTCGTAGTTGCCCTCGGTCGTGTAGAACTTCAGCGCGAAGCCGCGCGGGTCGCGCCAGGTGTCGGGGCTGCCCTGCTCGCCGGCGACGGACGAGAACCGCGCCAGCGCCTCGGTGCGGGTGCCCGGCTGGAACAGCGCGGCCTTGGTGAACTGGCTGACGTCCTCGGTGACCTCGAGGACGCCGAAGGCGCCGCCGCCCTTGGCGTGCACCACCCGCTCCGGGACGCGCTCGCGGTTGAACTGGGCCAGCTTCTCGACCAGGTAGTGGTCGTGCAGCACGATGGGGCCGTTGGGACCCACCGTCAGCGAGTGGGCGTCGCTGGCCACCGGGGCGCCGGAGTTGGTGGTCGTGTGCGGCGTCGAGCTCATGCATTCTCCTCGTTGGGGGGTGGTAGCTGACCGCGAGGTCTCGCGCCAGCGGGGGTGTATCAGTGGCAGTCGGGGCACAGCCCCCAGAAGGTCACCTCGGCCTCGTCGAGCATGAAGCCGTGCGTGTGCGCGGGCGCCAGGCAGGGCGCCGCCCCGGAGCAGTCGACGTCGACGATGACGCCGCAGCCCCGGCAGATCATGTGGTGGTGGTTGTCGCCGACCCGCGTCTCGTAGCGCGCGGTGGACCCGGCCGGCTCGATGCGGCGCAGCAGCCCCGCCTCGGTGAGCGCGTGCAGCACGTCGTAGACGGCCTGGGTGGAGACGGCGCCGAGCGAGGCCCGGACGTGCCGCGCGACGGTGTCGGCGTCGGCGTGCGACTCGCGCTCGAGGGCGACGAGCACGCCCACGCGGGGCGCGGTGACCCGCAGCCCGGCGGCCCGCAACCGCGACGCGGCGTCGTCGCGCAGCTGCTCGTCCGTGGGCACGACTCGATCCTGGACGCTTTTCTGGAATGAGTCAAGTAAACGTCCGAATCCAGGTAGGGAGGAGCGCGCGGCGCCGATCCGGCACGCGGCGTCCTCAATAGCGGGGGCCGTTTTCTGCGGACGTCTCGATGCTCAGAGGACGGCTACGACTGTCGACGTCGGGAAGCTCAGATCACGGTTCGCCGCACGTATCTGGTCCACGAACCGGGTAGAGCCGCAGGTGCAGACGATCTCACGTCGGTCGGGCACGGCTCGATCATCGAGGCCGTGTCGCTGTGCGCGTTGACATCACAGCCGGTCAGCCGGATTCGGGCGGTCCCTCGTCGGGGTGCCGGCGCAGGTGGACGACGCTGGCCACCAGCCCGCCCCAGACGATGACGATGGCCACGACGAGCATGGCGACGGCCCCGGCACTCATGCCCGCTCCCTTCCGCCGACGGTCTCGAGTTCGGCGGGCACGAAGGTGTCGCGGTCCCGCCACGGGAAGAGCGACAGCAGCACGCCCACGACCAGTGCGCCGATGGCCACACCCCAGCCCACGGCCAGCAGGAAGCCGTCGGAGTAGCCCCCGTAGTTCTCCTCGAACTCCTGACGCAGGCTGTCCCAGAGCATCCAGCCCAGCATGACGGGGGTGACCAGCCCGAGCGCCACCTGCCACCAGGCGCCCAGCCGGACGGTGGAGGTGAGGTTCGCGTGCGCGCGGAGCGCGGGCAGCCGCCGCAGCGCCCAGGCGACCACGAGCACCACCACGAACGCGGCGAGGACGATGCCGTACTGGTTGATGAAGTGGTCGGCGACGTCGAGGTAGTGCAGGCCCTGCGCGGTCGGGAAGAGCACGATCGAGATGAGCGCGATGCCGCCGCCGACCGTCAGCACGGCCGGCAGCCGGGCCATCCCGGTGCGGTCCTGCACCGCGGAGACGACCACCTGCACGATGCTGATCAACGACGTCACGCCCGCGATGACCAGCGAGACGAAGAACAGCACGCCGAACAGTCCGGCACCGCTGGTGAGCGTCGAGATGATCTCGGGGAAGGCGATGAACGCCAGACCGACGCCCGACTGCGCCACGTCGGCGACCGCCACCCCGCTGGCGGTCGCCATGAAGCCCAGCGTGGCGAAGACACCGATGCCGGCGAGGATCTCGAAGGAGCTGTTGGCGAACCCGGCCACCAGCGCCGAGCCGGTGAGGTCGGAGCGCCGGTGCAGGTGCGAGGCGTAGGTGATCATGATGCCGAACCCGACCGACAGCGAGAAGAAGATCTGGCCGTACGCCGCCACCCAGACGGTGCCGTCGGTGATGGCGCCCCAGTCGGGCGCGAACAGCGCCTCGAGGCCCTGCGCGGCGCCGTCGAGGAACAGCGCCCGGACGACGAGGACGAGGAACAGCGCCACCAGCAGCGGGATGAAGAAGCGGTTGGCGCGCTCGATGCCGCGCCGCACGCCCAGGGCGAGGACGGCCAGCACGAACACCCAGACCGCGACGAGCGGCCAGAGCACCCCCGACACGTACGAGGTGATCCAGCCCGCGTCGCCGACCTGGAGGAAGTCACCGAGCAGGAACGCCTCGGGGTCGTCGCCCCAGTCCTGGCCCACGGAGAATCCGGCGTACCGGGCCGCCCAGGCGATGATGACCGCGTAGTAGGCGGCGATGACGACGCAGATGGCGACCTGCCACCAGCCCAGCACGCCGGCGCGGCGATGGAGGCGCCGGAACGCCAGCGGCGGCGAGCCGTGGTAGCGGTGCCCGATGGTGTACTCGAGCACCAGCAACGGGATGCCGGCCGTCAGCAGCGCCACCAGGTAGGGCAGCAGGAAGGCGCCACCGCCGTTGTCGTAGGCGACATAGGGGAATCGCCAGATGTTGCCCAGGCCGACGGCCGAGCCGACGGCCGCCATGAGGAACCCGGCCCGAGTGCCCCATTGCTCCCGTTCGCGGTGCACTGTCACTCCTCGCACGATCCATATGACAACCGACCTTACCGTCCGGCTCCGACAGGGTGTTTGTCTCCGTGGCGAGCGGGAACGACGTC
Source organism: Jiangella rhizosphaerae (assembly GCF_003579925.1). GTDB lineage: Bacteria > Actinomycetota > Actinomycetes > Jiangellales > Jiangellaceae > Jiangella > Jiangella rhizosphaerae. The sequence goes on from NZ_QUAL01000021.1 coordinate 29,443, forward strand.
CAGTGCGGAGGTGACGCATGTCGACGACCCCGGCACCCGTAGCCCATCGGACCGTCTCGATCGACGGCCTCGAGATCTTCTACCGCGAGGCCGGACCGCCGGACGCGCCCGTCGTGCTGCTGCCGCACGGCTATCCGTCGTCGTCGTTCCACTACCGCGGGTTCATGGCCGCGCTCGGCGATCGGTGGCGGCTCATCGCGCCGGATTACCCCGGCTTCGGGTACAGCGCGCAGCCCTCCCGGTCGGAGTTCGACTACACGTTCGCCGGCTACGCCGACGTGCTGGACGCCGTCCTGGCGAAGCTGGGCGTCGACCGGTTCGCGCTCTACCTGTTCGACTACGGCTCGCAGGTCGGCCTGCAGCTGGCGATGCGCCGGCCGGACCGGATCGCCGCCCTGGTCATCCAGAACGGCGACGCCTACGAGCACACGCTCGGCCCGAAGTACGACCTGCTGCGGCGCTACTGGGCCGACCCGTCCGACGAGCTGCGCTCGCAGCTGGAGGAGGCCGTCACCGAGCGCGGGCTGCGCGAGGAGGTGCTGGGCGAGGTGCCGGCGCACATCGCCGAACGCATCTCACCGGACCTCTGGCAGCTGGCCTGGACCCGGATGCGCGATCCGGAGAACCGGGCGATCATGGTCGACCTGTTCGCCCAGATCGAGGACAGTGTGGCCCGGTTCCCGGCCTACCAGGCCTACCTGCGCGAGCACCGGCCGCCGACGCTGATCGTCTGGGGACCGCACGACGGCTACATGCCGGCCGAGGCCGCGCACGCCTACCTCGCCGACCTGCCCGACGCCGAGCTGCACGTGCTGCCCGACGCCGGCCACTGGTTGATCGAGACGCACCTGGGCGACCTGGTGCGGCTGACCCGCGACTTCCTCGCGCGGGTCCATTACTGACGTCAGCGGGCCGCGCGCAGCCAGTGGGCGGCCTCGACCGCCCAGTACGTCAGGACGATGTCAGCGCCGGCCCGGCGGATGGACGTCAGCGTCTCGAGGACGGCGCGGTCGCGGTCGATCCAGCCGCGCTCGGCGGCGGCCTGGATCATCGCGTACTCGCCGGAGATCTGGTACGCCGCGACGGGGAGGTCGACGAGGTCGCGGACCCGCGCCAGCACGTCGAGGTAGGACATGGCCGGCTTGACCATGACCATGTCGGCGCCCTCCTCGACGTCGAGGGCGGTCTCGCGCAGCGCCTCCAGCCCGTTGGCGGGGTCCTGCTGGTACGTCTTGCGGTCGCCGACCAGCGACGACTCGACGGCGTCGCGGAACGGCCCGTAGAACGCCGACGCGTACTTGGCGGCGTAGGCGAGGATCGCGACGTCGGTGTGGCCGGCCGCGTCGAGCGCGGCGCGCGCGGCGGCCACCTGGCCGTCCATCATCCCGCTCGGCCCGACGACGTGGACGCCGGCCTCGGCCTGCGCGACGGCCATGCGGCCGTAGACCTCGAGCGTCGCGTCGTTGTCGACCGAGCCGTCAGGGGCCAGCACGCCGCAGTGGCCGTGGTCGGTGAACTCGTCGAGGCACAGGTCGGCCATGACGACGGTGGCCTCGCCGACCTCGGCGACGACCTCGCGGATGGCGGCGTTGAGCGGCCCCTTCGGGTCGACGCCGCCGGAGCCGGCGGCGTCCTTGCGCTCCGGGATGGCGAACAGCATGAGCCCGCCGACGCCGGCCTCGACCGCCTCCAGCGACGCCTTGCGCAGCGACTCCATGGTGTGCTGCACGACGCCGGGCATCGACGCGATCGGCCGCGGCTCGGTGGCGCCCTCGCGGACGAACATCGGCAGCACCAGGTGCCGCGGCTCCAGCGACGTCTCGGCGACCAGCCGGCGCAGGGCCGGCGTACGGCGCAGCCGCCGCGGCCTGGTCTCCGGATACCCCATGCCGACCCCTCCTACTGGGCGCTCTTGCGGCGGGCGGAGGCCCGGCGGCGCTGCGACGGCTTGAGCACCGGCTCGCCCGCCTCGACCATGGCCAGCCGGCGGGTCATGCCGAACTGCGCGAGCGCGTCGGCCAGCGCCTCGATGGACGGCTCGGGCGCCAGGACGTCGACCCGCAGGCCGTGTTCCTCGGCGGTCTTCGCCGTCTGCGGACCGATGCAGGCGACGACGGTGGACGCATGCGGCTTGCCGGCGATGCCGACGAGGTTGCGCACCGTCGACGACGACGTGAAGGCGACGGCGTCGAACTTGCCGGTCTTGATCGCGTCGCGGGTCTCGGCCGGCGGCGGCGCCGCGCGCACCGTCCGGTACGCCGTGACGTCGTCGACCTCCCAGCCCATCTCCGTCAGCCCGGCGGCCAGCGTCTCCGTGGCGATGTCCGCACGCGGCAGGAAGACCCGGTTGATGGGGTCGAGCACCTCGTCGTACGGCGGCCAGTCGGCCAGCAGCCCGACGGCGGACTGCTCGCCGGACGGGACGAGGTCGGGCTCGATGCCCCACGCCCGCAGCGCCTCGGCGGTCTTCTCGCCCACGGCGGCGACCTTGAGGCCGGACAGCGCGCGAGCGTCGAGGCCGTACGCCGTCAGCTTCTCCTTCACCGCCCGCAGCGCGTTGACCGAGGTGAACGCGATCCACTCGTAGCGGCCCTCGACCATGCCGCGTACGGCCTTGTCGATCTGCTGCGGGTTGCGCGGCGGCTCGACGGAGATCGTCGGCACCTCCTCGGGCACCGCGCCGGACCGGCGCAGGGCCGCCGACAGCGCGCCGGCCTGCTCCTTCGTCCGCGGCACCAGGACCCGCCAGCCGAACAGCGCCTTGGTCTCGAACCACGAGAGCGTGTCGCGGTGCTCGATGGTGTCGCCGACGATGACGACGAACGGCCCCTCGACCTTGGCCGCCCGGGCGTCGGCCGCGATGGTCCCCAGCGTCGACACGACGGTCTGCTGCTCGACGGTGCTGCCGGACGTCACGACGGCGACCGGCGTGGACGGCACCCGGCCGGCGTCGACGAGCGCCTCGGCGAGGTGGCCGAGCTGCTCGGTGACGCCGGTCAGCAGGACGGTGTCGGCCGTGCAGGACCGCAGGTCGATCTTGCCGCCGACGTCGAAGATCTCGACGCTGCGGCGGCGGCCGGTGACCAGCGGGATGCCGGCGTGCGCGGCGACGGACGTGGCCGTGGCGACGCCCGCGACGACCTCGAACGGGATGCCGGCCTTGGCGCAGGCGAGCGCTTCGTCGGCACCGGTGGCGTGGGTGAACGGGTCGCCGCCGAGCAGGCGCACCACCCGCCGTCCCCCCTTGGCGGCCTGGACGACGCGGCGCCCGCGGGCCGATGCGGTCAGGGTGACGCCTTCGTCGTCGACGCTGACGTCGACGACCTCGACGATGCCGGGTGCGTACGCGAGCATGGTGCGGTGCGCCGGCTCGTCGATGACGACGACGTCGGCCCCACCGAGCACCTCGACCGCCCGTAGGGTGAGCAGCCCCGGATCGCCGGGACCGGCGCCGACGAACGCGACGCCACCTTCTTCGGCGCGCTTCTGCGCACCTCGCGGAGTGGTCACGACTCTATTCCTCCTTCGACGCCGGCCCACCGGCGTCGACGACTGCCCCGGCCCCGTCGGCGAGAAGCTCGAGCGCGAGGTCGCGCCCGATCTGCTCCGCCCCCCCGAGGGGTCCGGTGGCTGACTTGCGGATACTCACCGATCCGTCGCGTGCTGCCACGACAGCCCGGATGTACAGCTCGAGGCCTCCATCGCCCTCCGCCGCCTCGGCGTAGGCACCCACGGGTGCCGTACAACCGGCCTCGAGCACGGCGAGAAGGGTGCGTTCGGCGGTGACCGCCGCCCTGGCGGCGGGGTCGTCGAGCGTGCCGAGCACCGCGGCGAGCGCGGTGTCGGCGGTGCGGCACTCGATGCCGAGCGCGCCCTGCCCCGGAGCGGGCAGCACCTGCATCGGGTCGAGCACCTCGGTGACGGAGTCGAGCCGGCCCAGCCGCGCCAGCCCGGCCCGGGCCAGCACGACGGCGTCGAGCGTGCCGTCGGTCACCTTGCTCAGCCGGGTGTCGACGTTGCCGCGCAGGCCGACGATCTCGATGCCCAGGCCGAGCGCCCGCAGCTGTGCCTCGCGCCGCGGCGACCCGGTGCCGACGCGGGCGCCGGCCGGAAGGTCGGACAGCTTGAGGCCGTCGCGCGCGCACAGCACGTCGCGCGGGTCCTCCCGCTCCGGGACGGCCGCGAGCACCAGGCCGTCGGCGGGTGCCGTCGGGAGGTCCTTGAGCGAGTGCACCGCGAGGTCGACCCGGTCGTCGAGCAGCGCCTCGCGCAGCGCCGCGACGAACACGCCGGTGCCGCCGATGCGGTCCAGCGGCGCCGTCGTCACGTCGCCCTTGGTCGTGATCTCGACCAGCTCGACCACGTGGCCGAGCGCGCGCAGGCGCTCCTGGACGTACCGGGCCTGGGCCAGCGCGAGGGCGCTGCGCCGGGTGCCCAGCCGCAGCGGTGTGGTCGTCATGGCGTCACCGTCCCGTCGGGCTTGGCGACGGCGTCGATGGACCGGCGGTCCAGCGCGAACAGCTCGCGCAGCGCGGCCTCGTACGACGCGCCGTCGGGCTGCGCCGCGAGCTCCTTGACCCGCACCGTCGGCTGGTGCAGCAGTTTGTCGACGACCCGGCGCACCGTGCGGGCGACCTCGGCGCGGGTGCGCTCGTCGAGGTCGGGCAGCCGCCCGGCCATGCGGGTGAGCTCGGCGTCGACGACGTCGTCGGCCATGCTGCGCAGCGCGACGACGGTGGGCGCGACCTGGGCCGCGCGGCGCGCGGTGGCGAACGCGGCCACCTCGTCGGTGACGATCGAGCGCACGGCGGAGACGTCGCCGGCCATGGTGCGGGCGTCGGCGACGTCGTCGTCGGCGGCCTCGCTCAGGCGGGCGAGGTCGGCCAGGACGACACCGGGGAGGTCGGCGACGCCGGCGTCGACGTCGCGCGGCAGGGCGAGGTCGACGATGCCCAGCGGCCGGCCGCCGCGGCCGTGGACCGCCGCCTCGACGGTCTCGAACGGCAGCACCACGCCGGCGGCGCCGGTGCATGAGATGACGATGTCGACCTCGCGCAGCACCTGCGGCAGCGCCGCCATGGGGACCGCGCGGCCGCCGACCGCCTCGGCCACGCGGGCGCCGTTCTCGGGCGTGCGGTTGGCGACGACGACGTCGACGCCCTCGCGCTGCAACGTGGCCGCGGCCAGCGCCGCCATCGACCCGGCGCCGACCACCAGGGCCGACGTGCCGGTGAGCAGCTCGCGCCAGGACGCGCCGGCGACCCGCCCGGCCGACCAGCCCTCGGCGGCGACCGCCGGCAGCACCCGGGCCAGGCCGAGCGTCACCAGCGAGCGGCCGGCGGCGTCGATGCCGGTCTCGGCGTGCGCCCGCTTGCCCACCCGCAGCGCCGTCTGGAACAGCTCCGTCAGCACCCGGCCGGTGGCCCCGGAGGTCTGCGCGAGCCGGAACGCGTCGCGCACCTGCCCGAGGATCTGCGTCTCGCCGACCACCATGGAGTCGAGGCCGCTGACGACGTGGAACAGGTGCGACACCGCGCGGTCGCCGTAGTGGACGTAGAGGTACGGCGTCAGCAGCTCGATGGGGGCGCCGGTGTGCTGCGACAGCAGCGCGCTCGCCTCCTCGATGCCGCCGTGGAACGTGGCGGTGTCGAGATACAGCTCGAGCCGGTTGCACGTGGCGACGACGACCGCCTCGGCGATCTGGTCGGACGACGGGACCTCGTCGAGCAGCTTCACGACCGCCGCGCGGTCGAGGGCGACGCTCTCGAGCACCTCGACGGGCGCGCTGCGGTGCGAGACGCCGATGGCCAGCACGCTCATCCGTTCACCGCCTCGGCCAGCTCGGCCGCCTGCTCGGCGGTCAGGGCCAGCGCGGCGCCGTTCTTGCGCTGTTCGTGGTAGGCGAGGATCTGCAACTCGGTGGAGAGGTCGACCTTGCGGAGGTCGACGCCCTCGGGCACCTGCACGATGGCCGGCGCGAAGTTCAGGATGCTGGTGACGCCGGCCGCGACGAGGCGGTCGCAGACCAGCTGCGCGGCCCGGGCCGGCGTGGCGACGACACCGATGGCGATGCCGAGGTCCTGGACGATCTGCTCCAGTTCGTCGGCGTGCCGGACCTTGAGACCGGCCACCTCCTCGCCCACGCGGCTGAGGTCGGCGTCGACCAGCGCGGCGATGCGGAAGCCGCGGGAGGCGAACCCGCCGTAGTTGGCCAGCGCGTGGCCGAGGTTACCGATGCCGACGATGACGACCGCCCAGTCCTGGGTCAGGCCGATCTCGCGGGTGATCTGGTGGCGCAGGAAGTCGACCTCGTAGCCGACGCCGCGGGTGCCGTAGGAGCCCAGGTAGGAGAGGTCCTTGCGCAGCTTGGCGGAGTTGACCCCGGCCGACGCGGCCAGCTCTTCCGACGACACCGTCGCCACGCCGCGCTCGGCCAGCGTGGTGAGCGCCCGCAGGTACAGCGGCAACCGCGCGACCGTCGCCTCCGGCACGCCGCGCGGCGGTGCTGCGGCAGCTGTCGGTGTGGACGACGGGCGGCTGTTTCGGGTCACGACACTCCCCGGTCGGCCGGCGCGGAAGGCGACATCCGGGGGCCGGGTGACGGACCCGAACCGGCAGGCTTTACGATGCGCCCCAGCCTAGACGCTTGTGAACGTGTGCACAAAGTTGCTGTTCTGGGCTGGATGTTCTATAAGGCGCCGGTGAGAGCGCGGCGGAGCCGGTCGGCGTCGACCCGCCAGAAGTCGTGCTGAGCGCCGTCGACGAACGTGACGGGGATCTGCTCGCCGTAGCGCCGCTCCAGCTCCGCGTCGCCGACGATGCTGCGTTCCTCCCAGCCGACGCCCAGCTCGGCGCAGACCGCCTCGACGATGGCCCGCGCGTCGTCGCACAGGTGGCAGCCCGGCCGTCCGAGCAGCAGCACCCGCGGCGGTTCGCTCATGGAGGGGTTCCCTTCGGCTCGCTTGCGATGAGCACCATTACGCACCGGTGCGTATACGTGCTCATCGCAAGGCCACCGTACGTCCTGCCGCGAGCGGGTGCGCCGGCGCGTCCGCCCGTGGGAGCGCCTGACGGGCCGGTCGGAGCGACTGATGGACGCGAGGCTGTCGGTGACCGCGCGTAGGGTGGGATCCCACCCAGCCGGGCGGGGCATGACCCGACCGGCCGGCAACGGGCATCCGGGCGAGCGATGCGCCGTTACTCTTGGCGACCATGCCGGGTTTGCGCTTGCGCAGGGAACGCACCGGGGCCGCGTCGGAACGAGCGCGGGCCGACGTCGCGGCCAGCACCGCCGAGGCGATCGCCGGCATCGAGCTGCCGTCCGACGCCCGGGCGGCGGCCTTCTTCGACCTGGACAACACCGTCCTGCGCGGCGCGTCGCTGTTCTACCTCGCCCGCGGCATGCACCAGCGCGGACTGCTCCGCACCAGCGACATCCTCCGGTTCGGGCGGCAGCAGCTGCAGTTCGCGCTCGGCGCCGAGGACCCCGACCACATCGTCGAGGCGCGCGCGGCGGCGCTGTCGTTCATCGCCGGGCGGTCGGTCGAGGAGCTGTCCCGGGTCGGCGAGGAGATCTTCGAGGAGCAGATGGCCGACAAGATCTGGCCCGGCACCCAGGCGATCGCCCAGCTGCACATCGACCAGGGCCAGCGGGTGTGGCTGGTGACGGCGGCGCCGGTCGAGGTGGCGACGATCATCGCCCGGCGGCTCGGCCTGACCGGTGCGCTGGGCACCGTCGCCGAGCACGTCGACGGCCGGTACACCGGCCGGCTGGTCGGCGACCTGCTGCACGGCGAGGACAAGGCGGCCGCCGTCCGCTCGCTGGCCGAGCGCGAGGGCCTCGACCTCGGCCGCTGCTCCGCCTACAGCGACTCCGCCAACGACATCCCGATGCTCTCGCTGGTCGGCTTCCCGTGTGCGGTGAACCCCGATCGCAGGCTTCGGCGGCACGCCCGCAAGCGCGGCTGGCGCATCCGCGACTACCGGGCCCGGCGGCGCAACACGACGCTGGGCATCGCGGCCGGGACGGGTGCCGTCGCCGGCGCCGCGGTCGGCATCGTCGCCGCCCGCAAGCGCCGCTGACCCCGTCCACCCACCCCTCCCCGAAATTGATCTTGGAGTTGTTCGGCAATTGGCGGGTGAAATGTCCGGTAGATACCCGAACAACTCCAAGATCAACGTCGGCGCGGGGGGCGAGGGCGGGGGCGAAGGGGC
>NZ_QUAL01000004.1 GCF_003579925.1 Jiangella rhizosphaerae
GAAGAAACTCAACCCCAGCAACAACGACAACCCCCGGTAAGAGGCCATCGCGTCACCAAAGGAACCCCAAAACCAACACCCCAAGAGGATGTCAGCCCGAGGACACAAACAATTGGCATCAACCAAACATCATCAGGCACACTGTTGAGTTCTCAAAAATCGGACGCACCCACAAGACACCCGCTAAGGCGCCAGCGTGGGACGCTTCGATCCGGTTGTGGATCTTCTTCGGTCAACGCCCGGCCTGTTGGCCGTGCGGACGGCTCTGGAACCAGAGCCCCTGCCCGAAGCAGTTCCTCAAGCTTACTGCGTCTGGTTCGTCGAGACAAACCCGGTTCGCAGCCCCACCGCCCCGCTCCGAACCGACCCGGACAGGGGCCTGCTCAGCGAGCTGAAGTGGTGGTGACTCTGCAGGCCGGCCGCCGTTTCCGGCGTCCCGCTCCCCGCGAGCCGAAGAGAAACTTACGGTCCTGGGGAGCGGGAGTCAAATCCTGGCCCGGCCAATCGTTGTGACGGCCGTCTCACCCGCGTTTGCGCAGGTCAGCGCGCCGGAGGGACGAACTCACGCAAGCTGGACGCCACCCACCGTGCGCTTGCCCCGGCGCAGCACCAGGTACCGGCCGTGCAGAAGATCGTCACGACTCGGCCGGTCGTCCGGAGAGAGGCCCGGATCGAGCCGCACGTTGTTGACGTACGCCCCGCCGTCGGAGATGGCCCGGCGGGCCGCGGACCGCGAGTCGACGAGCCCCGACTGGACGAACAGGTCGACGTACGAGGGCAGTTCCTCACCCGTTTCCACCGACGGCGCGCCGGCCTCGTCCAGCGCCGCTCTGAGGGTGCCGGCGTCGAGCTCGGCCAATTCGCCCATGCCGAACAGCGCCCGGGACGCGGCGATGACCTTCGCGGTCTCCTCGGCCCCGTGCACCAGCGTGGTGACGTCGGACGCCAACGCTCGTTGCGCCGATCGCGCCGCCGGTTTGTCGGCGACCTCGCGCTCCAGCTCGTCGATCTCTTCGCGAGAACGGAAGCTGAACACCTTGAGGTAGCCGATGACGTCGCGGTCGTCGGCGTTCACCCAGAACTGGAAGAACGCGTACGGGCTGGTCATCTCGGCGTCGAGCCAGACGGTGCCGCTCTCGGTCTTGCCGAACTTGGTGCCGTCAGCCTTGGTGACCAGCGGCGTGGCCAGCGCGTGCACCGACTGCCGCTCGACGCGGTGGATGAGGTCGACGCCGCTGGTGAGGTTGCCCCACTGGTCGCTGCCACCGGTCTGCAGGACGCAGCCGTAGCGGCGGTACAGCTCGAGGTAGTCCATGCCCTGCAGGATCTGGTAGCTGAACTCGGTGAAGCTGATGCCCTGCTCGCTGTTGAGCCGGGCGCTCACCGTCTCTTTCGAGAGCATCCGGCCCAGCCGGAAGTGCTTGCCGACGTCGCGCAGGAAGTCGATGGCCGACAGCGGCGCCGTCCAGTCGAGGTTGTTCACCATGCGCGCCGGATGGGGCCCGTCGAAGTCGAGCAACGGCTCGATCTGCTTGCGGATGCGCTCGACCCAGCCGGCGACGGTGTCGCGGTCGTTCAGCGTGCGCTCGCTGGTCATCTTCGGATCGCCGATCAGCCCCGTGGCGCCGCCGACCAGCGCAAGGGGGTCGTTGCCGGCCTGCTGGAGGCGTCGCATCGTGAGGATCTGCACGAGGTTGCCGATGTGCAGGCTCGGCGCCGTGGGGTCGAAGCCGCAGTAATAGGTGACCGGACCGGCTGCCAGAGCAGAGCGCAGTGCCTGCTCGTCGGTGGACAGCGCGATGAGCCCGCGCCAGTGCAGCTCGTCCAGGATGTCGGTCACGGTCGGTCCCCGGTCTCCTCGTGGGTACGGATGGCATGTACGAACGCACCCATGTTCTCGCACGCGGACCGGGCGAGGCGAATCACTTCCGGCGCTTGGGCACGTGCGGCCGGTACGCGGACACGGTCGGCTCGCCGTCGAGCCAGAACCGCCACGGGAACGCGACGCCGTCACCGCCGGGCCCGCTGACGCCGACGCGCGGCCCCGTCCGGATCCGGGCGGGGTCGACGAGCTCGCCCGGCAGCAGCTGCGTCGGCGACCCGGGAGTGCACAGATCGGCGCCGTTGTCGGCACGGCCGAGTCCCAGTGTCGTCGTCAGACGGGCCGGGCCGCGGGCGTACTCGCGCGACGAGCGTGCCGACGGCCGGCGTGCCGCCGCCAGCTCCTCCCCCTCGACCACCTCGCCGGCCCGCAACAGCACCGCCGTCGCCGTCCCGTCGACGTCGCACACCACGTTCGCGCAGAAGTGCATGCCGTAGGTGAAGTAGACGTACAGGTGACCGGCCGGTCCGAACATGACGTCGTTGCGCGGGGTGCGCCCGCGGAACGCGTGCGAGCCGGGGTCGTCGGCACCCTGGTACGCCTCGACCTCGGTCAGCCGCACCGCCACCGTCCCCTCGGGCGTCGTGTGCCGCAGCACACTGCCGAGCAGGCCGGGGGCCACGTCGAGGCCGGGGCGGGCGAGGAACTGCCGGTCGATGGTCGCCGTCTCCACCGCGCCAGTATCGGCGACGGCGTCAGGCGGGCGGCAGCGGGACGCGCAGGCTCAGCGTTCCCTGGAGGTCCAGCCACGCCGCGTCGGGCGACCGGACCAGCCGGAGCATCACGTGTTCGCACCCCGGGCAGCGGGCCACCCACCCCGGCGCCTGTGCGTAGACGCGCAGGTCGGCGACCCGGCCGGTGTGGCCGCAGCTGACACAGCGCCCGGTGGCCGCGGTGACGTCGACGGTGAACAGCTCGGCGAGCGGGCCGGCCAGGGCGTTGCCGTCCTGGTAGTCCTGGGTCATGTCAGCCTCCTGTCGGGCCGAAGCGTTCGGTGCGGATGCGGCGAGGATCGTGGCCCAAGCCGACCAGCGAGTTCGCGACCTTCTCGACGAACCCGGTCGGGCCGCAGACGAAGCACGTGGGCTCGAACTGCGGCGGCCAGCCATACATCTCGAGGTCGGCCACGCCGATGCGGCGAGGCGGGCGCATGACGCCCGTGGGCACCGATCGGGTGTAGAGGGTGGCGACGTCCAGACCGCCGTCATCGCGCGCCAGGCGGCGCAGCTCCGACGCGTAGAACTGGTCGGAGGGCGAACGGACGGAGTAGAGGAGCCGGAACGGCGCGCGGCTGCGGGCCTGCCGCCGCGCCCGGACCATGGCCATCAGCGGGACGATGCCCGACCCGCCCGCGACCAGCAGGACCGGCGCCGTCCGCGACGGATGCCAGACGAACCAGCCGCCGACCGGCCCGCGCAGCTCCACGGGATCGCCGACGGAGAACGTGTCCGTCAGGTACTCCGACACCTCGCCGTCCTTGACCCGCTGGACGGTCAGCTCGATGCGGTCGCCGTCGGCGGGCGCCGCCAGCGAGTAGCTGCGCTGGGTGCTGTAGCCGTCCTCGTCGGTCAGCCGGACGTCGACGTGCTGGCCGGGCAGGTGACCGGGCCAGCCGGGGACGTCCAGCTGCAGCGTCCGGGCGGTCGCGGTCTCGTGATGGACCCCGGAGAGCTTCGCGACGCGCCACTCGAGCCGGGCGTTCAATCGCCCGCGTAGCGCTCTTCGCGCCACGGGTCGCCGTAGTTGTGGTAGCCGACGCTCTCCCAGAACCCCGGCTCGTCGAACTCCTGCAGCTGGATGCCGCGCACCCACTTCGCCGACTTCCAGAAGTACAGGTGCGGCACCAGCAGCCGGGCCGGCCCGCCGTGCTGGGGCGCCAGCTCGGAGCCCTCGTACTCGTAGACGACCCACGCCTTGCCGTCGAGCAGGTCCTCGAGCGGCAGGTTGGTCGTGTAGCCGCCGTAGCAGTGCACCAGCGCGTAGTCGGCCGTCGTCTCGACCTCCTCCATGAGCAGGTCGAGCGACACCCCGCGCCAGGTGGTGCCGAGCTTGGACCACTTGGTGACGCAGTGGATGTCGACCGTCGGCTCCTCGGCCGGCAGCTCCAGCAGCTCGTCCCACGTCCACTGGTACTCCTGGCCGATCTCGCTGGAGATGGTGAACTGCCACCGGTCCAGCGGGATGTTCGGCGTCGGCCCGGCGGACAGCACCGGGAAGTCCTGCGTCAGGTACTGCCCCGGCGGCAGCTCGACGTCGTCGTCGCGCCGTCTTCTCCGGAACCCCGGAGACACGATCCCCATAGGTCCACCCCGTTTCCCGTCGCGCCTGCGGTCGCGCCCTCCCACCCTGGCGCACATGGTCCTCTTCCGGCAGCGCCGCGTCCAGAGCATTCGGGATGTCGCGTGGCTCAACCACCGAACTCGGCACGAACGCCCAGGAGCCGGACCGGACGGCGGTCGGTGAACCGGCCGAGCGCCACCAGCGCGGCCGCGGCGAGCGCGCCGCCGTCGCTGGTCGGCTCGGGCAGGGTGTGGCCATGCGTGGAGGTGAAGAACGGGGCGTAGCGCACCTTGACGACGACGCGAACCGCGGGCCGCGCCTCGGCGACCACTTCGGCGGCCACCTCGTGCGCCAGCCGGACCACCTCGCTCTCGACGTCCTCCCAGTGCTCGAGGTTCTGCTGGTACGTGAACTCCTTGCCGCGCGACCGGGCCTGCCACGGCTCGCCGGTGACCCGCGCCGACGCGACACCGCGGGCGACGCGCACCAGCCACGGCCCGATGGTGGGGCCGAACCGCGCGGCCACGGTGTCGGGATGCGTGGTGGCGAGGTCGCGGACGGTGTGGATGTCCATCTCGGCGAGCTTCTTCGCCGTCTTGGCCCCGACGCCCCACAGCGCGTCGGTGGGGCGGTCGCCGAGCACGTCGAACCAGGAGTCGTAGGTGAGCGTGGCGACGCCGGCCGGCTTGCCGAACCCGGTGGCCAGCTTGGCCTGCAGCTTGTTCTCGCCGATGCCGACGGTGCAGTCGAGCTCGGTTGCCTCGCGGACACGCCGCTGGATGCGCTGGGCGGTGCCCTCGGGGTCGTCGTCAGCGGCGGCGCCGGCGTCGACGAAGGCCTCGTCCCAGCCCAGCACCTCGACGGTGCCGAACTCGCGCAGCGTCGCCATGACGTCGACGGACACGGCCTCGTAGGCGGGCTTGTCGACCGGGAGGAAGACGGCGTCGGGGCACCGCTTGAGCGCGGTGCGCAGCGGCTGGCCGGAGTGGACGCCGAACGCGCGCGCCTCGTAGGACGCGGTGGCCACCACACCGCGCTTGGTGGGGTCGCCGTCGCCGCCGACGACCACCGGCGTGCCGGCCAGCTCGGGACGGCGCAGCACCTCGACGGCAGCGATGAACTGGTCGAGGTCGACGTGCAGGACCCAGCGGGGCACAGCGCTATTGTGTCCGGCCGCGCCGACAACGTGCGGGACGGCGGGCGGATCGGCCCGGCGGGCGACGACGCGGTCCGGCGCGGCCGGGTGGTTCAGCGGCCGGTGTCGGAGGTGGGGTCGTCGGTCGCGGCCCGCCAGACGTCGCCGGGTGCCTGACGCTCGTTCGCCGGCGCCTCGTCGGCCGGAGCCTCGCCGGGCGGCGCCGGCTCCCCCGCCGCGTCGTCGCTGCCCGCCGGGACGGCGGTGCCGTGAGCGTCGTACTCGACCCCGGCGGCGGTGCCGGCCGAGCCGGCGACGGGGAACCGCGCGGCGTCGTCGGGGTCGTCGTCGTGACGGGTGGGCGTGCCACCGAGGAAGTCGCGGATGCGCTGACCGTACGCCGCCGCCTTCGAGGGATCGACCGGGAAGGTGACGTCCTCGACGATGCGGGCGACGGTGTCGCGGACCTTCGTCGTGCCGGCGCTGGTGGCGGCGCCGCCGAGAATGGAGCTGACCTGGTCTTGGACCGACGTGAGGGTGTCGCCGACGAACTCGCGGAGGCCGGAGTCGTGCGTCGGGCAGCGCGGCAGCGCCGACTTCACCGGGCGGACCAGCCGCTGCCGCCGTCGCCACGCCGGATCGTGCAGGTACGCCTGGCCGTCGACGACGTACCGGCAGATCAGCCCCTCGGTGGCCAGCGCGTCGAGGTCGGCGGCCATCGCGTCGGTGGGGTGCTCGTCGAAGCGCAGAGGCCACAGCCGGCCGTTCACCACGGCGGCGTTGTCGACCGCGCGGCCGTCGTCGTCGAGGACGGTCGGCAGGTAGGCCCAGGTGTAGGCGGCGGACAGCGGCAGCCGGGCCACCCGCTCGTCCTGGACGTCGCCCGGCTGGATGGTCCTGGGACTGTGCGCCATGGTCGGCTCCTTCATCGGCTCACGTCGGCTGCTTCGAATCTACGTCAGCTCCGGCCGCCCGGAACGGGTCTACGCTCGCCGTAGGAGCACACCGAGGGGGCGGTCACCATGACCGGACGAGTCGTGCACTTCGAGATCCCGGCCGACGACCTCGACCGGGCCCGCGAGTTCTACCGGGCCGCGTTCGGCTGGGAGCTGACGCCGATGCCGGAGGTCGACTACACCATCGTCGGCACCACGCCGTCGGACGAGAGCGGCCGGCCGAAGGAGCCGGGGGCGATCAACGGCGGCATGTTCACCCGCGACGACGCCCGGCCCGGGCCCATCGTGACCATCGACGTCGACGACGTGGACGCGGCGCTGGCCACGGTCGAGCAGCTCGGCGGCGCCACCGTGCTGCCGAGGACCGAGGTCATGGGCATGGGCTTCGCCGCCTACTTCCGCGACAGCGAGGGCAACGTCATGGGCCTCTGGCAGTCCGCCGGCGGCTGACCGGCCGACGGCGGGCTCGTGTGCGTTCGCGGCGTGGCCGCGACCACGGCGGACGGGTCGCAGCACGCCCTGACGTCACGTGGTCGGTGGACGGCTCGTCGGACCGGTCGGTGGGTCGCGTTCTGGATCGTCGCGTTCGCTGGGGCGTGAACGTTGGCCGTCCCCCTGCTGCCCGATTGTCTTGGCCGCGTGCGCGCGCCTCAAGTCCGCGGCCTCTGACTGTGTGCTCTTTGGCTGTGGTTGGGGGCCTTGGACTTGACCCGCGCGCACGCGGCTAAGAACGGGCAGCTATCAGGGGGACGGGGGAAGAGCGGCGACGACTCCTTGGGCGTTCGGCCGGTTTCTGTGTGAGTTTGCTGTCGTGCAGCGTCCACCAGGTGAGATTTCACCGTGATTCGGGAGCCATCACGAGGATTACCCCAGCGTCAACACCCCTACAGCCATGGTGAAGCTCAGGTAATCCTCGTGATGTAGACGATCCTGGATGATCATCGCGCGCCGCGCCCGACAAAGCGCGCGAAACGGGCACGCCCAGCGTGAGGCGTGCCCACATCCTCCCCGTCCCCCTGATAGCTGCCCGTTCTTGGCCGCGCAACCGCGGGTCAAGTCCAAGCGCCCCAACCACAGCGAAGCCCGGCCACCACGCGCGCGGACTTGAGGCGCGGNAACCACAGCGAAGCCCGGCCACCACGCGCGCGGACTTGAGGCGCGGTTGCGCGGCAAGAGAATGGGGCAGCAGGGGGACGGGGAGCCCCACCAACGTCGCACCCGGCGAACCACCCGTGGAGCAGCCCCCGGATCAGCTCGAACACACCTCATTTCAGGCCGGATCGTCCGGACCACATCTTGTGACGGCGACTAAACCGGTATAGGCTTCAGCGCTAAACCGGTTTAGACTCGTTCAGGAGGCCGCCACCGATGCCCGCCGACCGACCCACCATCGCCGACGTCGCGCAGCGTGCGGGCGTCAGCAAGGGGTTGGTGTCGTTCGCGCTGAACGGCCGGCCGGGCGTGTCGCCGCAGACGCGCGACCGCATCCTCGAGGCCGCACGCGACCTGGGCTGGCAGCCGAGCGTGCGTGCCAGGGCGCTCTCGGTGAACCGGGCGTTCGCGCTGGGCCTGGTCATCACCCGCGATCCGGAGATCGTCACCGGCGACCCGTTCTATCCGTCGTTCATCGCCGGGGTGGAGCGCGAGCTCGCGCCGGCCGGGCAGGCGCTGGTGCTGAGCGTCGTCCCGGACGAGGAGGCCGAGCTGGCGGCCTACCGCAAGCTGGTCGCCGACCGCAGGGTCGACGGCGTCTTCCTCACCGACCTGCGGCACGACGATGCCCGCATCGAGCTGGCCCGCGAGCTCAACGTCCCGGCCGTCACGCTCGGCCACCCGGAGACGTCGTCGCCGTTCCCCGCGGTGTCCATGGACGACCGCGCCGGCATCGAGGCGGCCGTCGAGCACCTGGTCCGGCTCGGTCACCGGCGCATCGCGCACGTCGCGGGACCCGCACGCATGCTGCACGGCAGCCGGCGCCGGCGGGCCTTCGAGGAGGCCATGGCGCGGGCCGGCCTGCGCGCGGAGATGGTCGTCGAGACGGACTTCCGCGCCGCCGACGGCGCCCGGGCGACCCGCGACCTGCTCGCCCGTCCCAACTATCCCACGGCCATCGTCTACGCCAACGACCCGATGGCCATCGCCGGCCTCGGCGTCGCTCAGCGGGCCGGGCTGCGGGTGCCCGACGAGCTCTCGATCACCGGCTTCGACGGCAGCGACGTCGGCGAGCACATCTTCCCCGCGCTCAGCACCGTGGCCACCGACGCGGTGAGCTGGGGCGCCGTCGCCGCACGGGTGCTGTTGCGATCCATCGCCGGTGAGCAGCCGGGCGACACCGACCTGCCGGCCGCGCGGTTCGTCCCCCGCGAGTCGACCACGCGAAGCCCTGAACCCAACCCCCGGGCGGACGTCTGACCGCCCGGATCCACAGAAGGAGACGACCGTGCAACGACGCACCCGAGTCACAGCCGCCGCTCTGACCGCGGCCGGCCTGCTCGCCGTCACCGCCTGCGGCGGCGACGACGACACGTCGACCGGCGGAGGCGAGGGCGGCGACGGCGGCCGCGGCGACATCACCATCTGGTACTCGAACAACGAGGCCGAGGTCGCGTGGGGCGAGCAGATGGTGGAGGCCTGGAACGCCGAGCACCCCGACGAGCAGATCGAGGCGCAGGAGATCCCGGCCGGCGCCAGCAGCGAGGAGGTCATCGGCGCCGCCATCACCGCCGGCAACGCGCCCTGCCTCATCTTCAACACCGCCCCCGTCGCGGTGCCCGACTTCGAGCGGCAGGGCGGCCTGGTGTCGCTGTCCGGCTTCGACGACGGCGCCAGCTACATCGAGGAGCGCAGCGGCGACGTCGCCGAGCAGTACAAGTCCGAGAACGGCGAGTACTTCCAGCTGCCCTGGAAGTCGAACCCCGTCATGATCTTCTACAACAAGGACATGTTCGCCGCGGCCGGCCTCGACCCTGAGAACCCGCCGCTCTCCACGTACGACGAGTTCCTCCAGACCGCGCGCACGCTGGTGTCGTCCGGTGCGGCACCCCGGGCGATCTGGCCGGCGCCGACCAGCGAGTTCTTCCAGAGCTGGTTCGACTTCTACCCGCTCTATGCGGCCGAGACCGGCGGCACCCCGCTCATCGAGGACGGCGAGGCGACGTTCGACGACGACGCCGGCACGGCCGTCGCGGAGTTCTGGAAGACGCTGTACGACGAGGACCTGGCCAGCCGCGAGGCGTACCAGGGCGACTCGTTCGCCGACGGGCAGGCCGCGATGGCCATCGTCGGGCCGTGGGCCATCTCCGTCTACGGCGAGAACGTCAACTGGGGCGCCGTCCCGGTCCCGACGTCCGCCGGCACGCCGGCCGAGGAGACCTACACGTTCAGCGACGCCAAGAACATCGGCCTCTACACGTCGTGCGAGAACCAGGCCACGGCGTGGGACGTGCTGAAGTTCGCCACCAGCGAGGAGCAGGACGGCCTGCTGCTGGAGATGACCGGCCAGATGCCGATCCGGCAGGACCTCCCGGGCACCTACCCCGACTACTTCGCCGCCAACCCCGCCTACGAGCAGTTCGGCGACCAGGCCGCCCGCACCGTCGAGGTGCCGAACGTCACCAACTCGGTCGCGATCTGGCAGGCGTTCCGCGACGCGTGGTCGCAGTCGGTGATCTTCGGCGAGGGCGACGTCCAGGAGTCGCTGCAGGGCGCCGCCGACGAGATCGACGGCCTGGCCGGCCAGTCCTGACGGGCGGTCGGACATGACGGTCGTCCATGCCGAACCCCGGGCCGGGGGCGCCGATCCGTCCCCGGCCCGGCGGAGGCGGTCGTCCCGCTGGACCGGCCTCCTCGGCCGGAACCCGGCCGGGCTGCTGTTCAGCGCGCCCTACCTCGCCTTCGTGCTGGTGGTGTTCGCGTTCCCGCTGGGCTTCGCGGTGTGGATCTCGTTCCACGACTACTTCTTCGCCGCGCCCGGCGCCGACGTCGACCGGCCGTTCGTCGGGCTGGACAACTACACGGCCGTCCTCTCCGACCCCGACGTCCGGCGCTCGTTCGTCAACATCGGCATCTTCCTGATCATCAACGTGCCGCTGACGGTCGTGCTGTCGCTGGTGCTGGCGGCGCTGCTCAACCAGGTGGTCCGCGGCCGGGTCTTCCTGCGCGTGAGCTTCTATGTCCCGTACGTGACGGCGTCCGTCGCGGTCGTGGGCGTGTGGCTGTTCCTGTTCAGCGGCGACGGGCTGGTCAACGAGGTGCTGGGACCGCTCGCGCCCGACCCGCCATGGCTGATCAACTCGTTCTGGGCGATGCCGTCGATCGCGTTCTTCGTCACGTGGAAGCAGCTGGGCTTCTACATCCTGCTGTACCTGGCCGCGCTGCAGAACGTGCCGCGGGAGCTGTACGAGGCGGCCGCGACCGACGGCGCCGGCCGGCTGCGGACGTTCTGGTCGGTGACGGTGCCGGCGGTGCGGCCGGCGACGGTGCTGGTGGTGCTGCTGTCGACGATCATCGGCGCGAACCTGTTCACCGAGCCGTACCTGCTGACGGGCGGCGGCGGGCCGAACGGGGCGTCGGCGTCGCCGGTGCTGATCATGTACCAGCGCGGCATCGAGCAGGGTACGCCCGGCGTGGCCGCGGCGATCGGCGTCATCCTGGTCGTCCTGGTGCTGCTGGTCGCGTGGCTGCAGCGGCGCTTCGTCGGGGGTGAGTCGTGAGCCGCCGCGCGTCCGTGCTGCGCTACGTCGTGCTCGGGATCGGGGCGCTGGCGTTCCTGTTCCCCTTCTACTACATGGTCGTCGGCTCGTTGCAGGAGTCGCCCGACCCGACGCCGGCGGGCGCCTTCCCGGACCCGTCGAACCTGACGCTGGACAACTACGCCGCGATCGACGACCGCATCGACCTGCTGCAGGGGCTGGTGAACTCCGGCATCTTCACCGGCGGCGTGATCCTGGGGACGGTGGTGTTCGGCGTGCTGGCCGGCTACGCGCTGGCGGTGCTGCAGTGGCGCGGCCGCGGCGCGACGTTCGCGCTGGCGCTGCTGGTGCAGGTGGTGCCGTTCCAGCTGCTGATGATCCCGCTGTACGTGCTGATCGCCCGCGACTACGGGCTGGCCGACAGCTACCTCGGGATGATCCTGCCGTTCGCGATCAACTCGACGGCGGTCATCGTGTTCCGCCAGTACTTCCTGCAGCTCCCCCGCGAGCTGTTCGACGCCGCCGCCGTCGACGGGGCCGGCGACCTGCGCACCCTGTGGAGCGTCGCGCTGCCGCTGGTCCGGCCGGTGCTGCTGACCGTCGTGCTGATCACGTTCATCGGGCCGTGGAACGAGTTCCTGTGGCCGTTCCTCATCACCAAGGAGCAGTCGATGCAGCCGCTGGCGGTGTCGCTGGCGAACTACATCAGCAACATCGCGGCGTCGGCGGCCAACCCGTTCGGCGCCGTGCTGGCCGGCGCCGTCGTGCTGGCGGCGCCCGCCGTCGTCCTGTTCATCGTCTTCCAACGCTACTTCACCAGCACGAACATCGATTCCGGCGTGAAAGGCTAGGCATGCCCGTCTCCACCGCGATCCCGTACACGCTGACCCGGCTGGGCGTCGTCATGGCGCCCGAGGACGGCAACCCGCTCGAGGCCGAGGGGGTGCTCAACCCGGCCTCCGGCCGCGACCCGGACGGCGTGCTGTACCTGCTCCCCCGGCTGGTCGCGGCCGGCAACGTGTCGCGGGTCGGCCTCGCCCGCGTGGTCATCGACGACGACGGCGTGCCGGTCGGGGTGGCGCGGGAGGGCGTGGTCCTCGAGCCGGACCGGGCGTGGGAGCGCGGCGCGGCACACGGCGGCGTCGAGGACCCGCGGGTCACGTGGGTCGCGGCGCTCGGCCTGCACGTCATGACGTACGTCGCGTACGGTCCGCTCGGGCCGCGCACGGCGCTGGCGGTGTCGGACGACCTGCGGTCGTGGCGGCGGCTGGGGCCGGTGTTCTTCGAGTACGACGACGGCCTGGACGTCGACCTGAACCTGTACCACAACAAGGACACCGTGTTCTTCCCGACGCCGGTGACGTCGCCGTCCGGGGTCGAGAGCCTGGCCGTCCTGCACCGGCCGATGTGGGACCTCGGCGAGATCAGGCCCGGTCAGGGCGTCGTGCTGCCGCGCGGCGTCACCGACGAGCGGCACAGCATCTGGATCTCCTACGTGCCGCTGGCCGCGGTGCTCGAGGACCTGCGGAACCTCGTCCGCTGGACCGAGCACCGGTTCCTCGCCGGGCCGGAGTACCCATTCGAGGAGCTCAAGATCGGCGGCGGGCCGGCGCCGCTGCGCGTCCCCGAGGGCTGGCTGCTGCTGCACCACGGCGTCACGGGCGTGCTCGCGTCCGGCGTCGCCCAGCAGCAGCGGGTCAACTACGCCGCCGGCGCGCTGCTACTGGACGCCGACGACCCGTCCGTCGTGCTCGCCCGTACGCCCGAGCCGCTGCTGGCGCCGGAGACCGACGACGAGCGCAGCGGCATCGTGCCGAACGTCGTCTTCCCGACCGCGATCGAGGAGATCGGCGGCGCGCACTACGTCTTCTACGGCATGGCCGACAGCAAGATCGGCGTCGCCCGGCTGGATCGCATCGCACCCTGACCTGGAAGGAGACCGCGATGAGGCGGATCTCGTGGACGGCGGCTCTGGCCGCGACGCTGCTGACGACCGGGACGCTGGTGGCCGCGGGGGCTTCCGCGGCGCCCGCCGAGCCGCAGGCTGACCCCGTCGGGACCCTGGCCAACACCGCCCACCTGGACTTCCTGCTCGACCAGGCCTCCCCCGCACCGGTCGAGGGGCACACGACGTACCGGCTGGCCGAGGAGCCGGAGCTGACGTTCCCGTGGACGTACGCCGACGCGCGGCCGGGCGGGACGTTCGAGCGCATCGGCGGCGGGCCGCTCGACCCCGAGACCGGGCACTACGCGCAGGGCGCCTACAACGCCGACGACGTGTCCCGCGCGGCCGTCGTCTACCTGCGGCACTGGCAGCAGACCGGGTCGTCGGCCAGCCGGGACAAGGCGTACGAGCTGCTGCGTTCGCTGGCCTACCTGCAGACGTCCAGCGGCCCGAACGCCGGCAACGTCGTGCTGTGGATCCAGGCCGACGGCACGCTGAACCCGAGCGCGGAGCCGGTGGAGCTGCCCGACCCGTCTGACTCCGGGCCGAGCTACTGGCTGGCGCGGACCATCTGGGCGTTCGGCGAGGGGTACGCGGCCTTCGCGTCGTCGGAGCCGGAGTTCGCGGCGTTCCTCCAGAAGCGCCTGCGGCTGGCCGTCGGGGCCGTCGAGCGGCAGGTGCTCGGGCGATACGGCGAGTACACGGTGGCCGACGGGCTGCGGGTGCCGGCGTGGCTGATCGTCGACGGGGCCGACGCGACCGCGGAGGCGGTGCTGGGGCTGTCGGCGTACGTGTCGGCCGCGCCGTCGGACGAGGCGGCGCGGGACGCGCTGCGCAAGCTGGCCGAGGGCGTCGCGGCGATGGGCGGCGGCGACCCGGACGCGTGGCCGTACGGCGCGATCCTGCCGTGGGCGCAGTCGCGGTCGATGTGGCACGCGTGGGGCTCGCAGATGCCGGCGTCGCTGGCCGCGGCGTCGTCGGCGCTGTCGTCGCCGGAGCTGGTGGAGCCGGCCGTCGTCGACTCGGCCCGGTTCGTGCCGGTGCTGCTGACCGCGGGCGGCCCGGACAACGGCTGGCTGCCGACGCCCACGGAACGGGTGCAGATCGCCTACGGCGTCGACTCGCGCGTGCAATCGCTGCTGGCCGTCGGGGCGGCCGCGGACCGGCCGGCGTTCGAGGACCTCGCGGCGCTGACGGCGAGCTGGTACTTCGGCACGAACCCGTCGGGCGAGCCGATGTACGACCCGGCGACCGGTGTGACGTTCGACGGCGTGGCGGCCGACGGGACGATCAACCGCAACAGCGGCGCCGAGAGCACCATCCACGGCCAGCTGTCGATGCTCGCGCTGGACGCTCACCCCGACGTGCGGGAACGGGCCGTCGCGCTGACGACGGTGGACGCTCGGGACGGGCTGCGGCTGGTCGAGGCCGAGGCGGCGACCTCGACGACGGGAAGCGTGCGGGCGCCGTCGTCCGCGTGGACGGGCGAGTCGCTGTGGAGCGGGTCGCTGCTGGCGCTGGCGCCGGGCCAGACGGCCACCTTCGACCTCGGCCCGTCGGACGCGCCGCGGCTGGTCGAGCCGGTGTCGTGGCTGCCGTTGGGCGGGACCGCGCGGACGGCGTGGACGGCGGACGGACGGCGGCTGGGCGAGCTGCGCCACACCGCCGGCGCGCAGGGCCTGACGGCGGTCCCGGGCGCGCTGCTGCCGCTGCCGCTGCACCGGCCGGTGCCGGCCGGAACGTCGGCCGTGTCCGTCGCGGCCGAGCGTGACATCGTCGAGCTGGACGCGCTCCTGGTCCGGCCCGAGGTGTCCCGGCTGGCGCTCGCCGGAGCGGACGGCGCGCGGGCGGAGCTGCTGCATTCGGCGGCGTCGGCGCCTCGCCGGGTCGCCGTCGACGGGCCGGGAACGGTGCGGGTATACGACGGGTCCGGGCGGCTGCGGACAAGCCGTGAGCTGACCGGTCCGGCGACGATCACGCTGCGGCCCGGCGGCTTCGCCGTCGTCACCGCAGGCTGAGCGCGCGTGCGACGCTGTCTCCGTGGAGCCCAACGTGGAGCGGATCCCCGGAGACAGCGACGCGCGGGCGGAACGGATCCTCCGCGGCCTGCCACGACCGGCCGACGAGGCGGCGCTGGCCGCGCTCGACGCCTCCGACCGTCTGGCACTCGGCAGATACGGTGCACGGCGCGTGGTCGTCGCACTCCGCACGGGGTCGGCGGACCAGCTTCGGGCGGCCCTGACGGCGGCCGCCGTGTTCGAGCACCTGAGCATGGTCGACCCGCGCGACACCATGGTGGGGCTCGCTCCGTACGTCCACGTCGCCGGTGCGCTGGGGTTGGACCCGGCCCGGCTGTTCACCGAGGTGGCCGACCGGCTCCCAGCCGGTGACGTCGCGACGCTGCTGCGCACGTTCGGTGCTCGCGACGACGTGACGTTACGGGCCTTCGGCTGGCGGGTCGTCGACACGCCCGACGGGCCGGACCTGGTCCCCGACCGGCGGTGACCCGGCCGGGCCGACCGCGCGGCGCCGTCAGAGGACGGCGCCGCGTGGGGCGACCTCGACGGCGGCCACG
Source organism: Jiangella rhizosphaerae (assembly GCF_003579925.1). Classification (GTDB taxonomy): domain Bacteria; phylum Actinomycetota; class Actinomycetes; order Jiangellales; family Jiangellaceae; genus Jiangella; species Jiangella rhizosphaerae. Next base: position 15,465 of record NZ_QUAL01000004.1, read on the forward strand.
CCGCGGGCGAACACGACCACGAGCCGGTCGCCGTGCCGGGCGCGCAGCATGCCCGTACTCGTGGCGAGCGCCGAGATGGCGTGGTCGACCAGCTCGTCCTCACCGACGTCGGCACCTTCGATGGTGACGTCCATGTGAGAGCCGCCGACGAATTTCACACGCAGCACCGCTGTCGTCGTCATGCCACCGCCTCGTCGTGGGAGCTGCTCGGTCAGCGTTTCCGGTCCTGCGGGATGATCGCCGTGGCGTCCTTCGGCGCCTTGGCGGCCTTGTCCGCGCGCTTCTGCTTGAGCGACTTGCCGGACTTCTTCGACATGTGTTGCCGGGGTGACTTGTCGGCCATGAATGCTCCCTGGTAGGGAGCCTGATCAGCTCCGCGAACCCCCACACTACGCTGAATCCATGGTCGACGACGGTGACCGGCCGGCGACGGTCGAGGACGTGCACGAGCTGGCCCTCGCGATGCCGCACGTCACCGTCTACCCGAAGACCGAGCACCGGCCCGTCTACCAGGTCGGCGGCAAGTCGTTCGTCTACTTCCGCAACCCGCGCCCGGACGCCGTCGACCCGGAGACGGGTGAGCGGTACGACGACGTGATCGTGCTGTGGGTGGAGTCCGGGGCGGAGAAGGAGGCGCTGGTCCAGGACCCGCGCACGCCGTACTTCACCACCCCGCACTTCGACGGGCACCTGTCGGTGCTGGTGCGGGCCAGCCGGCTGGGCGAGCTGACCCGCGCCGAGCTGGCCGAGCAGATCCAGGACGCGTGGATGTCACGCGCCTCGAAGGCGCGGGTCGCCGCCTGGCTGCGTGACCGTGGCGAGTAACCGGCCGGCATGGGACGACGCCTCGCTGAAGCACGTCCGCGAGTACGACGCGCTGGGGCTGCCCTGCCGGTACGTCGTCGGCGAGCTGCCGGGCGCGCCGGCTGCGCGGACCTCGTCTACACCGGCAAGGGCGCGCTGATCTGGCTGCCCGACCTGGCTGCCTGGGCTCGGGACGTCGCGCGGCTGCTGCGGCCGGGCGGGACGCTGTTCGTCCACGAGGCGCACCCGGCGGTGCCGCTGTGGACGTGGGACGCCGACGAGCCGCGGATCCGGCCGGACCGCGGCTACTTCGAGCGTCAGCACGTCAACGACACGTTCCCGGCCCGCGGCGCGGTCGAGTCGCAGGCGACGCTCGGTGAGATCGTGACGGCGGTGGTCGCGGCCGGGCTGGAGCTGCGGCATCTCGCCGAGTACCCCGACCCGTTCTGGCGTCCCGGCGGCGTCGACGCGGCCGCCTGGCGCGGGCGGCTGCCGAACGCGTTCTCGCTGCTGGCACTCCGGCGGTAGATCGCGCACGAACGGGGCCGGCTCTCGCCAGCCCCGTCTCGCTCCCTGCGGCTCGCGGCGCTACCTCAGCAGCGCGACGAACTGGTGCAGGGAGACACCCAGGATGGAGAACGCTCCCACGAGACCTGGCCAGAGATCCCGCAGGATCTGGCCGATGACCTCGGTGTGCCGGCGCAGCAGTTCAAGCCTGGCCAGCATGGTGCGCTCTTCCCTGTCGTGACGACTCAACGAGTTACCTCTCTCTCGAGAGCCACCGGTGAGCCGCTGCTAACAGCCCGCCCGGTAGCCCATCTCTGGACTACGCCGGGCGGATTCCCGATGTAGTTAGCCCATCAGGATGACGCCTGGTCAAGGCGTCGTCAACGGCTGTACGCTGTTCGTGGCTGGAGGAGGTGCTGCTAACACCGACGATCCCGGCCGGACCCCCGGCGCGTCTCTCCCACTTGTGGCGACTCACCGCGCCGGGGTTTCTGCTGCCCGGGCCTAGGGCGTGTCTCCTAAAGATTGGCGGTGTGGGCCGCGATTGTTGGGGTCATGTCGCGTGAGTCGTTGTTGAGCGATG
>NZ_QUAL01000019.1 GCF_003579925.1 Jiangella rhizosphaerae
GTGCCTGCGCAGCCGCCGGCGGCCGCCCTCGCGCGCGCGGCGCACCGCATCGGCCGCGGGCTCGACGGAAGCGGCCGCCGCCGTCAGGGCGGCGCGCAGGGCGGTCTCGTCGTGGGTCATGACCTCTCCTCCGAAATGACTCGGGTGTCGTCGATCGCCGGCAGCACCGTCCGCAGCCGGGCGAGGGCGCGCGCCGTCTGGCTCTTCACCGTGCCGACGGAGCAGCCCATCGCCGCCGCCGTGTCGGCCTCCGAGAGGTCGGCGAAGAACCGCAGCACGACCACGGCGCGCTGCCGCGCCGTCAGCGTGCGCAACGCGGACACCACGACGGAGCGCTCGTGCAGCGCGTCGAGGGGGTCGGCGCGCTGGTCGGGCCGGTCGTGCTCGGCTCCGTACACCGCCTCGACGGGCCGCCGCGAGCGCATCCGCCAGCGGTTCATCGCCTGCCGGGTCAGCGCCCGGTGCGCGTACGCCGCCGGGTCGGCGACCCGTGGCCAGGCCACGTACAGCCGCTCGTACACGTCCTGGACCAGGTCCTCGGCCAGGCCTCGATCCCCTGTCAGCAGGTAGGCCGCACGGAGCAACCGCCCGGACCACCCGGCCACGAACTCGTCGAACCCGTCGTTGCGCACACCCCTCCTGACACCACGACGGCCGGAAAGGTTGTCCGGAACGCGCGAACTCCCGCCACCCCAGGGGTGACGGGAGTCCACGCGAGGATGGCGGCTACTTCACGGCGAGCAGGTCGATGACGAAGACCAGCGTCTTGCCGGACAGCCGGTGGCCGCCGCCGGCCGGGCCGTACGCCTGGTCGGGCGGGACGACGAGCTGGCGGCGTCCGCCCACGCGCATGCCGGGGATGCCGTCCTGCCAGCCCTTGATCAGGCCGCGCAGCGGGAACTCGATCGGCGCGCCGCGGTTCCAGGACGCGTCGAACTCCTCGCCGGTCTCGAACTCGACGCCCACGTAGTGGACGAGGACGGTCGCGCCAGGCGTGGCCTCGTCGCCGTCGCCGACGGTGAGGTCGCTGATCTGGAGGTCCGACGGCGGCTCGCCACCGACGAAGTCGATCTCGGGTCGTTCCATCAGTAGCTCCCGATGACGTCGATGACCAGCACCAGCGGCGTGCCCTCGGTGCCGTCGGGGTTGGCGTTGTCGGTGGCCGAGATGCGGCTGACGACCCGGCTGCCGACGGTGGCGCCGGTGAGCGCCTCGGCCAGGCCGGGGATGCCGGCCAGCTGCTCGGCGGCCAGCGTCAGCGGCGCCTGGCCCTCGTCCCACGTCGTGATGACGTCGGCGCCGTCGGGGTAGGAGGCCTGAACCATGTTGACCACGAGGTTCGCGCCCAGCTCCTCACCGTCGCCGTTGATGACCAGCGTGGAGTCGGAGGCCTCGGGCGGCGTGGCGCCCGCGAAGTCGAGGGTCGGGGCGGCGCCGTCCTCGCCGTCGGTGACTGTGGGCAGGCCCTCGGGGACGTCGGCGACGGGCTCGCCGGACGCGTGCGCGGTGGGGTCGATGGAGTCGACGATGTCGACCACGAACACCAGCGTGTCGTTCTGCAGGTCGTGGCCCTCCTGGGCGCCGTAGCCCTGGTCGGGCGGGATCGACAGCAGGACACGCGAGCCGACGGACTGGCCCGTCAGGCCCTCCTTCCAGCCCTCGATGACCTGGTTGAGCGAGAAGCTCGCCGCGCTGCCGCGGTCGTAGGAGTTGTCGAAGACGTACGGCTCGGCCTCGCCGGAGCCGGCGTCCTCGGACGGGTCGGCGCTGGCCTCGTCCTCGGGCGTGGCGGCGCCGCCGACGTCGCCCTCGGCCGGGGTCTCGGTGCCGGCCGGCGTCTCGGCAGGCGTCTCGGCCGGGGTCTCCGCGGGCGTCTCGGCGGGCGCATCCGAGGCGGGCGGGCGCGGTGCCCACGTCTGGCCGAGGTAGTTGGCCACGACGACGTCGTTCTCGCCGACCTCGGGGCCGTCGCCCTCGTCGATGACCTCGACCTCCAGGCTCTCCGGCGGGTCCTCGTCGGGGATGGTGAGGGTCGGCTTCTCCCCCGGCGCGCCGGAGACCTCGACGCCCAGGTCCGTGGTGGCGGTGGAGTCGCCGTCGCCGCCGTCGTCGCTCCCGCAGGCGGAGAGCGCGAGAGCGGATGACACGATCAGAGCGGCCAGAGCCTGTCGTCTGCGCACGGTGAACTAGTCCTTCATCTCAATCGCGGGCTGTCTGGTGTTCCGACGAAACGGCAACCCTATGCGCTGCACCTGAGAACTACCTGAACGGGCTGCGGCAGGCAGCTTACGCTCACATGCCCTCGATCAGGCGAGCGACCCTCTCGTCGACGGACCGGAACGGGTCCTTGCACAACACCGTACGTTGCGCCTGGTCGTTGAGCTTCAGGTGCACCCAGTCGACGGTGAAGTCGCGGCGCCGCTCCTGGGCCCGCTTGATGAACTCGCCCCGCAGCTTCGCCCGCGTGGTCTGCGGCGGCACCGACTTGGCCTCGAAGATCTCGACGTCGCGGGCCACCCGCTGCACCTGGCCGCGCTTCTCGAGCAGGTAGTACAGGCCGCGGCCGCGGTGGATGTCGTGGTAGGCGAGGTCGAGCTGCGCGACCCGCGGGTGGGTCAGCGTCATGTTGTGCTTGGCGCGGTAGCGCTCGATGAGGCGGTACTTCGTCACCCAGTCGATCTCGTTCTCGACCAGCGAGAGGTCGGCGGAGTCGATGGCCTTGATGGTGCGCTCCCACAGCTCGAGCACCCGCTGGATGGCCGGCGTGGCGAGCTCGCGGCGCTCGACGAAGTCGCGGGCCTTGGTGAAGTACTCCTCCTGGATCTCCAGCGCGGACGCCTCGCGGCCGCCGGCCAGCCGGACCTTGCGGCGCCCGGTGAGGTCGTGGCTGATCTCGCGGATGGCCCGGATGGGGTTCTCCAGCGTCATGTCGCGCAGGCCCACGCCGGCCTCGATCATGCGCAGCACGAGGTCGGTGGCGCCGACCTTGAGCAGCGTGGTGCACTCGTTCATGTTGGAGTCGCCGACGATGACGTGCAGGCGGCGGTAGCGCTCGGCGTCGGCGTGTGGCTCGTCGCGGGTGTTGATGATGGGCCGGCTGCGGGTGGTGGCGCTGGAGACGCCCTCCCAGATGTGCTCGGCCCGCTGGCTGACGGCGAACACCGCGCCCCGCGGCGTCTGCAGCACCTTGCCGGCGCCGCAGATGATCTGTCGCGTGACCAGGAACGGGATGAGGATGTCGGCCAGCCGGGAGAACTCACCGTGCCGTCCGACCAGGTAGTTCTCGTGGCAGCCGTAGGAGTTGCCGGCGGAGTCGGTGTTGTTCTTGAACAGGTAGACGTCGCCGGCGATGCCCTCTTCGGCCAGCCGCTTCTCCGCGTCGACCAGCAGGCCCTCGAGGACGCGCTCGCCGGCCTTGTCGTGGGTGACGAGGTCGGTGATGCTGTCGCACTCGGGGGTCGCGTACTCCGGGTGGCTGCCGACGTCGAGATAGAGCCGCGCGCCGTTGGACAGGAAGACGTTGCTGCTGCGGCCCCACGTGACGACCCGGCGGAAGAGGTAGCGGGCGACCTCGTCGGGCGACAGTCGCCGCTGCCCGCGGAACGTGCACGTGACGCCGTACTCGTTCTCGAGACCGAAGATGCGGCGATCCATGATTCGAGCCTAGTCGCCGGAGCCGTCGGAATCGGCCTGCGGCGAGGTCTCAGAACCGCCACGGCCGAGCAACGAGTCGAGGACCGGCCCGGTGAGCCGCCGGAACCGGCGCCGCGGCCGCTCGCGGTCGAGCACCGCCACCTCGAGCGACGACGTCGCCAGCTCGCGCGGCGCGTCGGTGTCGCGGCCCAGGGCGTCGACGGCCAGCCGCAGCGAGCCCTCCAGCGACGCGCCCTTCGTGAAGTGCTCGCCGACGTACTGGCCGACCTGCTCGGCCGCGCCGCCCATGACCGAGAAGCCGCTGTCGGCCCACACCGAGCCGTCGTAGGTGATGCGGTAGATCTGGTCGGCGTCGGTGGTCTCGCCGACCTCGGCCACGACCAGCTCGACCTCGTACGGCTTGGGGTCCTGGGTGAAGATGGTGCCCAGCGTCTGCGCGTACACGTTGGCCAGCGCCCGGCCGGACACGTCGACGCGGTCGTAGGAGTAGCCGCGCAGGTCGGCCAGCCGCACGCCCGCCTGGCGCAGGATCTCGAACTCGTTGTACTTGCCGACCGCGGCGAACGCGATGCGGTCGTAGATCTCGCTGATCTTGTGCAGCGACGGCGACGGGCTCTCGGCGGCGAACAGGATGCCGCCCGCGTACTGGATCACGATGACCGACCGGCCGCGGGCGATGCCCTTGCGCGCGTAGTCGGCGCGGTCCTTCATGATCTGCTCGGGCGAGACGTATCCGAACTGCATCGACACCGACGGGTTCCTCTCCTACGGGCTGGGTGCTGGGTGGGTGGTCAGCGCAGCGGCGCGACCGGGCCGTCGGGCCGGACGTCGCGGCCGGCGACGACCTCTTCGACGATCTGCGCGACGGCCTGTTCGTCGCGCTGCCGGTAGCCGGCCTCGTCGACCACCGCGACGATCGGGAAGATGCGCCGCTGCAGGTCGGGTCCGCCGGTCGCGGAGTCGTCGTCGGCGGCGTCGTACAGCGCCTGGACGGTGACCGCGATGGCCTCGTCGGCCGTGAGGTCGTCGCGGTAGAGCTTCTTCAGCGCGCCGCGGGCGAACACCGAGCCGGAGCCGACGGAGAAGAACTGGTGCTCCTCGTACCGGCCGCCGGTGACGTCGTAGGAGAAGATGCGGCCGCCGCCGGTGCCGAGGTCGTACCCGGCGAACAGCGGCACCACCGCCAGGCCCTGCATGGCCATGCCGAGGTTGCCGCGGATCATGTGCGACAGCCGGTTGGCCTTGCCCTCGAGGGACAGCACGGTGCCCTCGATCTTCTCGTAGTGCTCCAGCTCGAGCTGGAACAGCCGGATGAGCTCGAGGCCCAGTCCGGCCGCCCCGGCCATGCCGACCGCGGAGTACTCGTCGGCCTGGAACACCTTCTGGATGTCGCGCTGGGCGATCATGTTGCCCATCGTGGCCCGCCGGTCGCCGGCCATGACCACCCCGCCCTTGAACGTGGTGGCCACCAGCGTGGTGGCGTGCGGGGCGAGCTCACCCAGATCGGCGCCCGCCGGCACCCGGTTCCCAGGCAGCAGCTCAGGCGAGTACTGCCGCAGGAACTCGGTGAACGACGACGTCCCCGCAGTCAGGAACGCCGCCGGCAGACTGCCGATACGCGAGACATCAACCACTTACTCTCCACCCTTCTGCACGAACGACCGGACGAAGTCCTCGGCGTTCTCCTCCAGCACCTCGTCGATCTCGTCGAGGATGGAGTCGACGTCGTCGTCGATCTTGTCCTGCCGCTCCTTGAGCTCTTCGCTCGCCTCGGTCGCCGCGGTGTCCTCGACGTCCTCGTTCTTCCGGGTCTGCTTGTGACCACCGGTCGTCTCACGCGCCATCGCCAACCTCCACCTGGTCGCCTTGAGAACGACCCTATCCAGGAGTGGTGACATCATGCCGCCCCGGGACGCCGGATCGGGCCAGAGATTTACGACTTACGCCGACAGCGAAGCCGCCGGTTCGCCGGGTCGAGGGTGCGCCGGGGTCCTGTGACGTGGGCTGGGCTCCCCGTCCCCCTGCTGCCCCATTCTCTTGCCGCGCAACCGCGCCTCAAGTCCGCCATGGGTCGCTTCGCGACGACGGGCGGACTTGACCCGCGGTTCCGCGGCCAAGAACGGGCAGCTATCAGGGGGACGGGGAGGATGTGGGCACGCCTCGGCGTTGGCGTGCCCGTTTCGCGTGCTTTGTCGGGCCGTGGACAGCGATGATCATCGGCGATCGCCGACATCACGAGGATTACGTGAGCTTCACCATGCCTGTAAGGGTGTTGACGCTGGGGCAATCCTCGTGATGGCCCCCGAATCACGGTGAAATCTCACCAGGTGGACGCTCCACGACACCAACGCCACCCCGTAACGGGGCCAACGGCCCGGCAGCCGTCGCCACACTCCCCCCGTCCCCCTGATAGCTGCCCGNCCCGTAACGGGGCCAACGGCCCGGCAGCCGTCGCCACACTCCCCCCGTCCCCCTGATAGCTGCCCGTTCTGAGCCGCGTGCGCGCGGGTCAAGTCCAAGGCCCCCAACCAGAAGCGAACAGCACCCAGCAGAGGCCGCGGACTTGAGGCGCGCGTGCGCGGCCAAGACAATCGGGCAGCAGGGGG
>NZ_QUAL01000022.1 GCF_003579925.1 Jiangella rhizosphaerae
GGTTCGCGGCGGCCGCGGCGGCGGCCGGCGCGGCGGCGATCATGACCGACGGCGACGGCGTGCGGCTCGCGGCCGAGGCCGGCGACGCCGGCGTGCCGGTCCTGCGGCTGGACGACCCACGGTCGCGGCTTGGGGAGATCGCTGCGACGGTGTACGGGCACCCGGCGCGCGACCTGCTGATGCTCGGCGTCACCGGCACCAACGGCAAGACCACGACGACGTACCTGCTGGAGTCCGGGCTGCGCGCCGCCGGGCACACGACCGGGCTGATCGGCACCGTCGAGACGCGGGTCGGCGACGAGCGGGTCGCCAGCGTCCGCACCACGCCCGAGGCCACCGACGTGCACGCACTGCTCGCCGTCATGCGCGAGCGCGGCGTCACCGCGTGCGCCATGGAGGTGTCCAGCCACGCCATGGTGTTCGGCCGGGTCGACGGCGTGGTGTTCGACGTCGCGGGGTTCACCAACCTCAGTCAGGACCACCTCGACTTCCACGCCGACCTCGAGGACTACTTCGCCGCGAAGGCCCGGCTGTTCACGCCCGCGCACGCCCGCCGCGCCGTCGTCGTGGTCGGCGACGAGTACGGCCGCCGGCTGGCCGCGTCGACGCCGCTGCCGGTCGTGACGGTCGGGCGAGGCGACGCCGACTGGCAGATCGACTGTTACGGCGACCGCGCGACGCTGTCCGGCGCCGACGGCGAGAAGCTGGAGCTGCGGGTCCCCATCCCGGGCGAGTTCAACGTCACCAACGCGGCGCTGGCGGTGACGATGCTGCGTACGGCCGGCATCGACGCCGCCGCGGCGGTCGACGGCGTGGGCCGTTGCCCCGGCGTCCCGGGCCGCATGGAGCGGGTCGGCGGACCCGCGGGCGCGCCCGCCGGCGTCGTCGACTTCGCGCACACGCCCGACGCCATCGACAACGTCTTACAGGCGCTGCACCCGCGCGGGCGCCTGATCGTCGTCGTCGGCGCCGGCGGCGACCGCGACCGCGAGAAGCGCCCGCTCATGGGGGCGGCCGCGGCGCGCGGCGCCGATGTCGTCGTCGTCACCGACGACAATCCCCGCTCCGAGGACGCGTCCGCCATCCGGGCCGCCGTCGTCGCCGGCGCCCGGTCGGTGCCGGACTCCGAGCGGGCGGGGGAGATCCTCGAGGTGGGGGGCCGCCGCGAGGCCGTCCGTGCGGCGCTGCGCAGCGCGCGCGGACCCGACGACACCGTCGTCGTCCTCGGCAAAGGGCATGAACAAGGGCAGGAGATCGCAGGCGTCGTGCATCCATTCGACGATCGAGACGTGCTCCGTGAGGAGCTGGTGCGGTGGAGTGAGGGGTCGCGACCTTGATTCCGCTCACCTTGGCCGAGATCGCTTCGGCCACCGGCGGCCGGCTGGACGCCGTGGCCGACCCCGCCACCCGGGTGACCGGCCCGGTGGTGACCGACACCCGTGAGCTCGCGCCCGGCGGGCTGTTCGTCGCACGGCTGGGAGAGGCGCGGGACGGGCACGACTTCGCCTCCGCCGCCGTCGAGGCCGGCGCCGTCGCGGCGCTGGCCGCGCGGCCGGTCGGCGTGCCGGCGATCGTCGTCGACGACACCGAGGTCGCGTTCGGCCGGCTGGCCCGCGCCGTCCTCGACCGCCTGCCGCAGGTGACCGTCGTCGGCGTCACCGGGTCGTCGGGCAAGACGACCACGAAGGACCTGCTGGCGCAGGTGCTCGAGCCGCTCGGGCCGCTGGTCGCGCCGCCCGGCTCGTACAACAGCGAGGTCGGCGTGCCGCTGACGGTGCTGCGGGTCGACGACGACACCCGCACGCTCGTCGTCGAGATGGGCGCGCGGGGGCCGGGGCACATCGCCTACCTGTGCGGCATCGCGCCGCCTCGCGTGGGCCTCGTCCTCAACGTCGGCAGCGCGCACCTGGGCGAGTTCGGCGACCGCGAGACCATCGCCCGGACCAAGGCCGAGCTGGTCGAGGCGCTGCCTCCGGCGGCCGAGGGCGGCGTCGCCGTCCTGAACGCCGACGACCAGGTCGTGCGCCGCATGGCCGAGCGGACCGAGGCGCAGGTCGTCATGGTCGGCGAGTCCGTGCACGCCGACGTCCGCGCCGAGGACGTCGCCCTCGACGCCGCCGGCCGCGCCTCGTTCCGGCTGGTGACGACCCACGGCGAGGCGCGCGTGTCGCTGCGGCTGGTCGGCGAGCACCAGGTGTCGAACGCGCTGGCCGTGGCGGGCGCGGCGCTGTCGCTGGGCCTGCCCCTCGACGAGGTCGCGTCGCGGCTGTCGGCGGCGCTACCGCGGTCGCGCTGGCGCATGGAGGTCACCGAGCGGCCCGACGGCGTCACCGTCGTCAACGACGCCTACAACGCCAACCCCGAGTCGATGCGCGCGGCACTGAAGACGCTGGCGTCGCTGCGGCCGGCGGGTCCGGCGGGCGGCCGGACGTGGGCGGTGCTCGGCGAGATGCGCGAGCTGGGGGAGTCGTCGGTGGCCGAGCACGACGCCATCGGGCGGCTGGCGGTCCGGTTGAACGTGTCGCGGCTGGTGGCGGTCGGCGACGGCGCCCGCGCGATCCACCAGGGCGCCTCGCTGGAGGGGTCCTGGGACGGCGAGTCCGAGTGGGTGCCCGACGTCGACGCCGCGTTCGACCTGCTCCGCGCCGAGCTGCGGCCCGGCGACGTCGTCCTGGTCAAGTCGTCTCGCGACTCCGGCCTGCGCTTCCTGGGCGAACGGCTGGTGGAGGACAAGTGATCTCGATCCTCACGGCCGGCGTCGTCGGCCTCGTGGCGTCGATCCTGGGCACACCGCTGGCGATCCGCTGGCTGGTCAGCCGCGGCTACGGCCAGCTCATCCGCGACGAGCTGACGACCAACCACCAGACCAAACGAGGCACGCCCACCATGGGCGGCGCCGTCATCATCGTCGCGGCGGTGCTGGCGTACTTCGTGGCACACCTGGTCCGGCCGTCGCCGCCGACGGTGTCCGGGCTGCTCGTGCTGTTCCTGGTCGTCGGGCTCGGCGTCGTCGGGTTCCTGGACGACTGGATCAAGATCTCCAAGCAGCGCAGCCTCGGCCTGCGCAGCCGGGCCAAGATGGGCGGACAGATCGCCGTCGGCGTCGTGTTCGCGGTGCTGGCCATCAACTTCCCCGACGAGCAGAACTACACGCCGGCGTCGCAGGCGATCTCCGTCCTGCGCGACACCCCGTGGGTGCTACCGGCCGCCGTGTTCGTGCTGTGGGCGCTGTTCCTCATCTCCGGGTTCTCCAACGCGGTGAACCTCACCGACGGGCTGGACGGGCTCGCGACCGGCGCGTCCGTCATGGTGTTCGGCGCCTACACCCTCATCGGGGTGTGGCAGCTGAACCAGTCGTGCGGCGTCGCGCCGGGCCCGAGCTGCTACGACGTGCGCGACCCGCTCGACCTCGCGGTCGTCTCGGCGGCGCTGGTCGGGGCGTGCTTCGGGTTCCTGTGGTGGAACGCCGCGCCGGCGAAGATCTTCATGGGCGACACCGGGTCGCTGGCCCTCGGCGGCGGCCTGGCGGGCCTCGCCATCACGACGCGCACCGAGCTGCTGCTGATCGTGCTGGGCGGGCTGTTCGTCGTCATCACGCTGTCGGTGATGCTGCAGGTCGGCTGGTTCAAGCTGTCCGGCGGGAAGCGGCTGTTCCGCATGGCGCCGCTGCAGCACCACTTCGAGCTCAAGGGCTGGGGCGAGGTGACCATCGTCATCCGGTTCTGGATCATCGCCGGCATGTTCGTGGTGCTCGGGCTCGGCCTGTTCTACGCCGAATGGGTGGCGACGGCGTGAGCGCGGGGTCGCCGTCCTGGCTGAAGGAGGCACAGCGCGACAGCCCGTGGGCGCAGCTCCGGGTCACCGTCGCCGGGTTCGGCGTGTCCGGGTACGCCGCCGCCGACACCCTCATCCAGCTCGGCGCCGACGTGACGGTGCTGGAGGACCGCGACGGCCCGGCCGAGCAGGAGCGGGCGACGATCCTGCGCATCCTCGGCGCGCGCATCGAGCTGGGTCCGGGGTCGACGGCGTCGCTGCCGGCCGGGACGCAGCTGGTCGTGACGTCGCCGGGGTGGAAGCCGTCGGCGCCGCTGCTGGCGCAGGCGTCCGCGGCGGGCGTGCCGGTCTGGGGCGAGGTCGAGCTGGCCTGGCGCATCCGCGACCCCGCGACGCCGTGGCTCGTGCTGACCGGCACCAACGGCAAGACGACGACCGTGCGGATGCTGACGTCGATGCTGCGGGCGTCGGGCCTGCGCGCCGTCGCCGCGGGGAACGTCGGCGACCCGATCGTGTCCGCCGTCATGGACCCCGGCGGCCACGATGTCATCGCCGTCGAGCTGTCCAGCTACCAGCTGCACTGGACGTACTCGATGGCCGCGCGGTCGGCCGCCGTGCTGAACGTCGCTCCCGACCACGTCGACTGGCACGGCTCGATGGACGCCTACGCCGCCGACAAGGCGCGCATCTACTCCGGCGTCGAGACCGCCTGCGTGTACAACGTCGCCGACCCCGTCACCGAGCAGATGGTCCGCGACGCCGACGTGCGCGAGGGCGCGCGGGCGATCGGGTTCACGCTGGGCATCCCGTCGGTCGGCATGGTCGGTGTCGTCGACGAGTACCTGGTCGACCGCGCGTTCATCGCCGAGCGGCAGACGTCGGCCGCCGAGCTGGCCGCCGTCGCCGACGTGCAGCCGGCCGCGCCGCACAACGTCGCGAACGCGCTGGCCGCGGCGGCGCTGGCCCGGTCGATCGGGGTGCCGCCGGTCGCCGTCCGCGACGGCCTGCGCGGCTTCGCCCCCGACCCGCACCGCATCTCTCACGTCGCCGTCGTCGACGGCGTCACGTACGTCGACGACTCCAAGGCGACCAACCCGCACGCCGCGGCGGCGTCGCTGGCCGCGTACGACTCCGTGGTGTGGATAGCGGGCGGGCTGGCCAAGGGAGCGTCGTTCTCCGAGCTCGTCCCGGCCGTGCGCGACCGGCTGCGGGGGGTCGTCCTGCTGGGTGCGGACCGCGCCGTCATCGCCGAAGCGCTCGCACGACACGCACCGGATGTACCGGTTGTCGACGTTCCCGACACCGACAATGAGGCCATGGACCGCGTCGTGGCCGCCGCCGCCGGGCTCGCCCGCCCGGGCGACACCGTGCTGCTGGCGCCGGCGTGCGCGTCCATGGACATGTTCGCCAACTACGCGGCCCGGGGCGACGCCTTCGCTGAAGCGGTGCGACGTCTGCCCGGTGGCCGCGCGACACCGTGAGCGCGGTCGAGGACCCGCCGACCTCGGCGGCCGCCGACGCGAAGCCGATGCGCACGGCCGCGGCCGAGTCGCTGCGCCGGCTGCTGCAGCGGCCGCTGGCCTCGTACTACCTGGTGCTGGGGTCGGCCGGCCTGCTGCTCGTGCTCGGCATGATCATGGTGTTCTCCGCCTCCAGCGTCATGTCGCGGGTGCAGTTCGGCTACCCGTACTACTTCTTCGCCCGCCAGCTGGCCTGGGTCATCGTGGCGCTGCCGTTCGCCTGGATCGCCTCGCGTATGCCGGCCCGGCTGATCCGCCGGTTCGGGCTGCCGATGCTGGTGGTCGCGGCGATGCTGCTGGCGCTGACGTTCGTGCCCGGCCTCGGCGTCACCCGGGGCGGCAACACGAACTGGCTGGACCTCGGCGGGCCGTTCCTCATCCAGCCGTCGGAGCCGGCGAAACTGGCGCTGATCATCTGGGGCGCCGGCATGTTCGCGTTGAAGGGCCGGCTGCTGACGCAGTGGAAGCACCTGATGATCCCGTTCGTGCCGGTGGCCGGTGCGATCGTCGCGCTGACGATCGGCCAGCACGACCTCGGCACGGCGCTCGTGCTCATGGCGATCGTGCTGACGCTGCTGTGGGTCGTCGGCGTGCCGACGTGGCTGTTCGGCCTGGCGCTCGGCGTGGTGGGCGTGGTGGGCGCGTACTTCGTGACCGCCTCCGAGAACCGCATGTCGCGCGTCGTCAGCTTCCTCGACCCGTTCTCCGACTTCTCCGGCACCGGCTACCAGGCGGCCAACTCGATCTACGCCTTCGCGACCGGCGGCTGGTGGGGGAGCGGGCTCGGCGCGAGCCGGCTGAAGTGGGGCCAGCTGCCCGAGGCGCACACCGACTTCATCTTCTCCATCCTCGGCGAGGAGCTCGGGCTGCCCGGTGCGCTGATGGTTCTGGGGCTGTTCTTCACGCTCGGGTTCGCCGGCATCCGCATCGCCATGCGCACCACCGACACGTTCACCCGCCTGGCGGCGGCCGGGATCACCGGCTGGCTGATCGTCCAGGCGATCATCAACCTCGGCAGCGTCCTCGTCGTCTTCCCGGTCATCGGTGTGCCGCTGCCGCTGGTGTCGTACGGTGGCGCTTCGATGGTCGTCGTCATCGTCGCGGTCGGGATCCTCATGGCGCTGGCCAAGGAGGAACCCGGCGCCCGCGAGGCACTGGCGGCCCGCAAGCAGGCGCGGCGCGAGCGCCGTCAGCTCAGGAGGACCCGCGGGTGAGCACGCGGGTCGCATGCAGGAGGATTCCCGGGTGAAGGTCGTCCTGGCCGGCGGAGGCACCGCCGGGCACATCGAACCTGCCCTGGCGACGGCCGATGCGGTGCTTCGTGCCGATCCGCAGGCCCAGGTCACGTTGCTCGGGACCGAGCGCGGGCTGGAGGTCCGCCTGGTCCCGGAGCGCGGCTACGAGCTGGCGCTGATCCCGCCGGTGCCGCTGCCCCGCCGGCCCACGCCCGACCTGCTGCGGCTGCCCGTGCGCGTGCGCGCCGCCGTGCGCCGGACCACCGAGGTCCTGCGGTCGCACCAGGCCGACGTGCTGGTCGGCTTCGGCGGCTACGTCGCGCTGCCCGCGTACGTCGCGGCGCGGCGGCTGAGGGTGCCGATCGTCGTGCACGAGGCCAACGCCAAGCCCGGCCTGGCCAACCGGGTCGGCGCCCGCTTCACCTCCTTCGTCGCGGTCGCCTCGCCCGGCATCGACCTCCCGCACGCCGAGCACGTCGGCATCCCGCTGCGCCGGTCGATCGCGCTGCTCGACCGCGGCGCCTCCCGTGCCGAGGGCCGCGCGTTCTTCGGTCTCGACCCGTCGCTGCCCACGCTGCTGGTCTTCGGTGGCAGCCAGGGGGCGCGGCGGATCAACGAGGCGACCGCCGGCGCCCTCCCCGCCCTCCTCGACGCCGGGTTCCAGGTCCTGCACGCCGTCGGCCGCGACAACGTGGACGCCGCCGCCGAGGCCGCCGCCGCGCGTTCGCGGTATGTCCCCGTGCCCTACGTCGACCGCATGGATCTCGCCTACGCCGCCGCCGACCTCGCCGTGTGCCGGGCCGGCGCGATCACCTGCGCCGAGCTGGCCGCCGTCGGACTGCCGGCCGTCTACGTCCCGCTGCCGCACGGCAACGGCGAGCAGCGGTTCAACGCCGTCCCCACCGTCTCCGCCGGCGGGGGAGTGCTGGTCGCCGACGGCGACCTGACCCCGTCACGGCTGGCCGCCGAGGTGGTTCCCCTCCTGGGCGATCGGGCTCGGTTGGACGCGATGGGTGCAGCAGCGGTTACTCTCGGTCGGCGCGACGCCGACGATCGACTGGTCGAGATGGTCCGGCGCGCGGCCGCACAGAAGAGCGTCGGAGGTTGACCACGTGATCGTCTCGCCACCGGAGCGGACCGTGCCCTCGGAGAAGCTGGGCCGGGTCCACTTCGTCGGCATCGGCGGTGCCGGCATGAGCGGCATCGCCCGCATCCTGCTGGCCCGTGGCGTCCCGGTGTCGGGCAGCGACGCCAAGGACTCCGGCGTGCTCGCCGGCTTGCGCGCGCTCGGTGCCGAGGTCCACGTGGGCCACGCCGCCTCCAACGTCGGCCTTGCCGAGACCGTCGTCGTGTCGACCGCGATCCGCGAGAACAACCCCGAGGTCGTCGAGGCGCGGGAGCGCGGCCTGCCGATCCTGCCCCGGGCCGCCGCGCTGGCGTCGGTCATGGCGGGGCGGCGGGCGATCGCCGTCGCCGGCACCCACGGCAAGACCACGACCACCTCGATGATCACGGTCGCGCTGCAGCACTGCGGCGCCGACCCGTCGTTCGCCATCGGCGGCAGCCTGAACGAGTCGGGCGCCAACGCCCACGACGGCAGCGGCGACATCTTCGTCGCCGAGGCCGACGAGAGCGACGCGTCCTTCCTGGCCTACGAGCCCGAGGTGGCGATCGTCACCAACGTCGAAGCCGACCACCTCGACTTCTACGGCACCCCGGAGGCCTACGAGGCGGCCTTCGACGCGTTCGTCGACTGCGTCACCGGCTTCCTCGTCGTGTGCGCGGACGACCCCGGCGCTCGAGCCCTGGGTGAGAGGGCGGCGGGACGGGGGGTCGTGGTGCACACGTTCGGCGAGTCGCGCGACGCCGACGTGCGGGTGACCGCGCTGGACATCGCCGGGCCGGGAGCGTCCTTCGAGCTGGTCGCCCGTGGCCGCCGGCAGGAGCGTATCCAGCTGCAGCTGCCCGGCAAGCACAACGCGCTCAACGCGGCCGCCGCCTTCACCGCCGCACTCGGCATGGGCTTCCCGGCGGGCGACATCCTCGACGGCCTGGCCGGCTACACCGGCACCCGCCGCCGGTTCGAGCTCAAGGGCGTGGCCGGCGGCGTCCGCGTCTACGACGAGTACTCGCACCACCCGACCGAGGTGGCCGCCGCGCTGGCCGCCGCCCGGGGCGTGGCGGGCCGGGGCCGCGTGATCGTGGTGTTCCAGCCGCACCTGTTCAGCCGCACCCGGATCTTCGCCTCCGAGTTCGGCGCCGCCCTGGGCGCCGCCGACGAGGTCGTCGTCATGGACGTCTACGCCGCCCGTGAGGATCCCGAGCCGGGCGTCACCGGCGCCCTGGTGGCCGCGGCGGTGCCGCTGCCACCGTCGCACGTGGTGTTCGAGCAGTCGTGGTCGGCGGTCCCCGAGCTGGCCGCGTCGCGGGCCGAGCCCGGCGACATCCTGCTCACCGTCGGCGCCGGCGACGTCACGTTGATCGGCCCCGAAGTGCTCGACGTGCTGGAGGCACGGTCGCGATGAGCGTCGCGTCGCGGTCGCCCAGCGCCCAGCTCTTCGCGGCGCGGGCCCGGCGACAGCGGCTGCGGCGGCTGCTCGGCCTGCTGTTCGCCCTGCTCGGCCTCGCCGCGGTGTCTGGCCTGGTGTGGTTGGTCGGCTGGTCAAGTGTGCTCTCCGTGAAGTCGGTGTCGGTCGAGGGTGTTCCGTCGTCGCTGTCGGATGAGGTGCTGTCGCTCGCCGAGGCGCCCGTGGGCACGCCGCTGGCCAGGGTCGACACCGGCGCCGTCGCCGACCGCGTCGCCGAGCTGCCCGAGGCCGCATCCGTCGACGTCCGCCGGTCCTGGCCGTCGACGCTGACCATCGACGTCACGCCCCGGGTTCCGGTGGCCGCGGTGTCGGCCGACGGCTCGTGGTGGAGCGTCGACGAGACCGGCGCCCTGTTCGGTGCCGCGGACTCCCGGCCGGACGAGCTGCCCGTGCTCACTGCCCCCGGCGACGACCCCTCCTCGGACGTCGACGACGCCGTGCGCGCGGCGGGCGTCACGGTGCTGACCGGCCTCCCGGCGTCGCTGTACGACCTCGTCGACGGCGTCGAGGCGGTCTCGGAGGCCGACATCCGGCTCGAGCTCACCGACGGTGCGCTGGTCCGCTGGGGCACCGCCGACGACATCGACCGCAAGTCCGACGTCCTGCTGGCGCTGATCGACGCCCAAGAGGAACCGCCGTCGTCGTACGACGTCTCCGCGCCGGACCACCCGGCCGTGAACCCCTGATGCCCGGACGCGCACCCCGGAGATCGTCGGCGCAGGCGCACGGCACGTGCCGGACGGCGTCCAGGTGGGCATTTGGACGGGAGACCGGCCACCGTTGCTGCCGGCCACGGACCCGGGACGGCAGCTTCGCCGGCGACGGGCACGGCTCGGACGCACACGAGGAGCCTGGCGCCGCTCGGCGCCGCGCCGGGCGACAGCCGGCCGCCGCCGAGGCGTCCGGTCAGCCGGCCGGGCCGTGGGTCGCCATCAGGTTCTCCGTTCGCAGATCGGGCAGAGGGTGAGTGCGCTCGTCCGGCCGGCCGGATCTCGTTCCAGCAAGGCGGGCGGGCGCGGCTGGGTGCAACGACAGGTCTCCTCGGCACTCGCCGCGAGCTTCTCGGCGTGCAACGCCTGCTTCGCATACCGGCGGCGTCGTTCGAGGGCCTCGCGATCCTCACGATGCCGCCGTCGCCGCGCCGTCCTCTTGGCGAGATCGGCCTGAACGCGGTCGCGGATGAGCCGCGCGATCTCGTCGTCGAATCCTGTTCGCGTGCGCTGGCGGGGGATGCGGCGCTCCTTCGGCACCTGGTCGTCGAGGGCGGCCGTGGCGGAGTGAATGTTGATGTTCGTCATGTCCTTCATCTCGCCAGATCGGGAGCTGCTGCGCCACCGCGAAAACCGGAAATGTGGACAACTCCAGAGCTCCGCCGCCGCTGTGGATGGCGACCCGTGGCGCAGGCGGTCAGCACCGTGCGATCCGCGTCCAGTTGATCTTGCGAGCGAGAGCCGATAAGATCATTTGTATGTTCGAAGAAGCGCTGCTGACTGCTCCGCCGCCGGAGGTTGCTCCGCCGGCGGGGTGGGAGGTGGCGTGGGCGCACGACGACCCGAGCGTTGCCGACATCGATCCGGCGTTGTTGGAAGAGTTGTGCACCGGCGGTGAGGCCGCGGTCGCGGTCTTCGATATCGATCAGGTGCCGGCGGGGCCGGAGTTGGCGGCGCGGTTGGCGGCGTTCGATCCGTCGGTCGCTACGGCTGACGAGCTGGTGGAGGCGGTGGCGGCGTCCGCCCGGTTGGCCGCGTGGGTGGCCGGGTTCGAGGCGGGCGCGGCCGCGCAGTTGGCCTCCCGGGCGGAGATGCGTCCCGATGAGACCGGGTACCGGTCGGTGAACCCGGTGACGAACACCGCGATGACGCTCGCCGGGCGGTGTCAGGTCACGTGTAGGCAGGCGGAGAACCAGGTCGGCCACGCCCTGCAACTGGTGCTCGATTTTCCCGATACCCACGCCCTGCTCGCGACCGGCGCGATCGATCTGCGCCGGGCTCGCGTGGTCACCGACGAGCTCGGCGGCCAAGACCCCGNGGCTCGCGTGGTCACCGACGAGCTCGGCGGCCAAGACCCCGATGTCCGTAAGCGGGTGGAAGCGGCGGTGCTGCCCAAGGCGCCCGGCCTGGATTCGGTCGCGCTGCGGAAGCTGATCAAGCAGTTGCTGCATGAGCTGGCGCCGACCGAGGCGGCCGACCGGTACGAGCTGGCGCGTGAGCGCCGCTACGTCGCGATCACGCCCGCGTCGGATGGGATGGCGCATCTGGAGGCGCGGCTGCTCGCCGCGGACGCCGCCGCCCTGGACACGGCGCTGAACGCGGCCGCTGCGGACGCCAAGCGTGCCGATGCCGCCGCCGGGGTGCCGGCGCGGACGAAGGATCAGCGCCGTGCCGACGCGCTGGCCGAGCTGGGCTGGGCGGCCCTCACCGCCTGCGCCGACGGCGCCACCACCCCGCTGAGCCACACCGCCGGAGTGGCCGGCTCCGCCGGCGACTCCGCCCACCAGGCGTCCGCCGGCCTGGTCGGTCCCGCCGGTGCGGCAGCTTCTGCCGGCGTCCCCGCTCACCGGGCGTCAGCCGGAACGGCCGGCTACGCCGGCGGCTCGGTCGACCGCACGACCGGTCGCGGCGCTCGCGCCACCGGCCCGCTGGGCCACCCGGCCGGAGTGGCGGGTTCTGCCGGCGACTCCGCCGACTGGGCGTCCGCCGGTACGGCCGGTTCTGTCGGCGACTCGGTCATTCGCCCGGCCGGCCAGTCACCAGCGCCACCATCCAGCACGAGCGCGCGGCCGCGGCGGCGGCCGATCAGCGTGCACATCACCGTGCCGTTCGCGACCGCGATCGGGCTCAGCGACCAGCCGGGCGAGCTGGAAGGCTACGGGCCCATCCCCGCGCACGCCGCCAAGGTCCTCGCGGCCGAGGGCGTGTGGACCTGGCTGCGCACCGACCCCGGCACCGGGCAAGCCCTGGACCTGGGCCGCACGAAGTACCGGCCGACAGGAGCGTTGGCAGAGTTCATCGTCGCCCGAGACCGCACCTGCCGCGCCCCGGGATGCCACCGCCCGGCACGCGGCTGCGACATCGACCACCTCACCCCGTTCGCCGCTGGCGGGGCGACCTGCTCGGCCAACTGTCATGCCTTGTGCGAGACCCACCACCTGCTCAAACACCGAGGCCGCTGGACCGTCCACCGGCAACCCGACGGCACCACCATCTGGGTCAGCCCCACCGGGCATCGCTACGAGAAACCGCCAGAACGGATCGGCCCGAGGACGAAGACCGGTCCGCCGGATGCCGGCGCCTCCGTGGTGAACGAGGCCGCGCCGAGGAACGTCAGGCCGCGGCGGGCAGTGGACGGCCGCGGGTGAGCAGCCAGCGTTCGGTCGTCGTCCACGTGCTCGAGAACAGCAGGTAGAGCGCGGCCGCGAGAGGGACGAACGCGGCCACCGCGACCGTGCCGTACGGCAGCACCCGCGCCACCCGGGCCGCCATGACCTCGACCTCGGACGACGGCGAGCCGTTCAGCGCCGCCTGCCGCCGCGCCAGTCGCGACGACCACCAGGCGACCAGGAGCAGCAGCACGAACATCACGCCGAACACCAGCAGGTCGGCGGGCACCGCGCCGGCACCGAGAGCGGCGAGCCAGCTGTCGCTCAGCGGCACGCCGAGCAACGTGTGCGTGAACAGGGCGTTCGCGCCGCCGTGCAGGGTAGGGGAGGAGAACAGCCGGTACAGCACCATGAAGAACGGCAGCTGCGCCAACGACGCGCCGAGCCCGGCGAACGGCGACGTGCCGTGCGAGCGGTGCAGGGCGGCGAGTTCGCGGCGCAGGCGGACCGGGTCGCGGCGGAAGCGCTCGCGCAGCCGCAGCTCGGCCGGGCGGAGGGCGAGCCGGGCACGGCCGGCCCGGGCGGCGC
>NZ_QUAL01000024.1 GCF_003579925.1 Jiangella rhizosphaerae
CGCCGCCGACGCGTGTGTCGTCGCCGCGCTGGCCGCGGCGGGGCCGCGGCTGGCGGCCGTCCTCGCCTCCATCGCCGCGTCCGAGGCCGGCCACGGGGTGGTGCTGGCATGACGATGACCCCGGCGCCGACGCCGTCCGCGCCGGCCACCGCCACCGCCTCCGCCACCGCCTCCGCCTCCGCCGACGCCGGCGTCGATGCCGCTCAGGCGGCGCTGGCCGGCGAGCACGCGTGCGTCTACGGCTACGGGGTGGTCGGCGCGCACCTACCCGACGGCGCCGAGCCGGCACACACCGCGTTGGCCGCGCACCGCTCCCGCCGCGACGAACTGGCCGCGCTGATCGCCGGGACGGGCGCCGACCCGGTCGCGGCCGAGCCCGGCTACGCGCTGCCCTCCCCCGTCACCGACGAGGCGTCCGCCCGGGCGCTGGCGGTGCTGCTGGAGGAGCGGCTCGGCGCGCTGTACGCCGACGTCGTCGGCGCCGCCACCACGCCCGAGCTGCGCGAGTTCGCCGTCCGCGGCGTCGTCATGTCCGCCGTCCAGGCGCTGTCCTGGGGCGGCTCACCGGTCGCGTTCCCCGGCCTGGACGGGCGCGTCTAGCAAACGCCCGTTCGCCGGGTTCACGTGCGCTGGGGGCTCCCCGTCCCCCTGCTGCCCCATACTCTTGCCGCGACCGGGCGCGTCAAGCGGACTATGGAGGCGCTTCGCGCCGGCGATGACCGCTTGACTCGCCCGTCCGCGGCCAAGAACGGGCAGCTATCAGGGGGACGGGGAGGATGTGGGCACGCCTCACGCTGGGCGTGCCCGTTTCGCGTGCTTTGTCGGGCTGTGGACAGCGATGATCATCGACGATCGCCCACATCACGAGGATTACGTGAGCATCAACATGGCTGTAGGGGTGTTGACGCTGGGGTAATCCTCGTGATGGCCCACGAATCACCGTGAGATCTCGCGATGTGGACGCTCTACGACACCAAACTCACACCGTAACGGGGCCAACGCCGCGGGAGTCGTCGCCGCTCTTCCCCCGTCCCCCTGATAGCTGCCCGTTCTTTGCCGCGGGCGCGCGGGTCAAGTCCAAGGCCCCCAACCACAGCGAAGAGCACCCAGCAGAGGCCGCGGACTTGAGGCGCGCGTGCGCGGCCAAGACAATCGGGCAGCAGGGGGACGGGCCCACCTCCATGGATGGCCCACCCAACACTGGAGCCAACCTCTATCGCAACTCCGCCCGGTCCATCACGTTGCCCACGAAGGTCACGAGCTGGTCGGCGACCTCGGCGGCATGCGTCTCGAGGAAGAGATGCCCGCCGTCGTAGAGATGGGCCTCGAGGGTCTCCATCTCCTGGTGGTAGGCCAGCACCTCCGCGATGTCGAAGTACACGTCGTGCCGGCCCCACAGCACCAGGCATGGCGGCTGGTGCTCGCGGTGGTAGGCGGAGATCTCGGGGAACCGGGCCACGTGGTGCTGGTAGTCGACGAAGAGCTGGAAGTGCGCCTCGATGTTGCCCGGCCGGGTGAGTCGTTCCCAGTCCAGGTGCCACGTCTCGTGCGGCTGCAGGGTCTGCAGTTCCGGCGACAGCCCGCTGAGGTACTGGTCGCGGGTGCCCTCGAACGTCAGCCAGTCCGGCAGCTTCGCCCGGTTCTCCTCCGTCGGCTCGGCCCAGTACTCGCGCGCGGTGTCCCAGATGGTGCCCAGGCCCGCCTCGTGCGTGTTGCCGTTCTGCACGACCAGCCCCAGGATCCGCTCGGGGTGGCGCAGGGCCATGAGGTACCCGACCGGCGTGCTGTAGTCGGTCACGTAGAGCACGAACCGCCGCACGCCCAGGTCGTCCACCAGGCCCTCGATCGGCTGCGAGAGACGCTCGTAGGTGTACTCGAACTCGTCCGGCGGCGGCGCGTCGGAGAACCCGAACCCGGGCATGTCCGGCGCGACGGCGTAGAAGTGCTCGCCCAGCTCGGGGAGCACCTCGCGGAACGAGTGCGACGACGCGGGGAAGCCGTGCAGGAGCAGCACCGCCGTCGACGACGGGACGCCCGCCTCGCGGTAGTGCAGCCGCAGCCCGCCGACGTCGCGGAACAGGTGTCTGGTCTTGGCTGCGTATCTCATGCCGTAACCGTACCCAGCTACTCACTGGTTATTCTCAGAGGTCGAAGCGCTCCAACGCACGCAGCTTGTTCGTGACGTCGAGCGCCGCGACCTTGTACGCCTCGGACAGCGTCGGGTAGTTGAACACGGTGTCGACGAGGTAGTCGACGGTGCCGCCGCAGCCCATGACCGCCTGCCCGATGTGGACGAGGTCGGCGGCGCCGGTGCCGAACACGTGCACGCCGAGGATGTGCCGCGTCGCCGGCGAGACCAGCAGCTTCAGCATGCCGTAGGAGTCGCCGACGATCTGGCCGCGGGCCAGCTCGCGGTAGCGGGAGATGCCGACCTCGTAGGGAACGGCCTCCTGCGTGAGCTCGACCTCGGTGCGGCCGCAGTAGGAGATCTCGGGGATCGTGTAGATGCCGATGGGCTGGATCTCGCGCAGCTCGTTGGCCGGCTCGCCGAACGCGTACAGCGACGCGAGCCGCCCCTGGTCCATGCTCGTGGCGGCCAGCGCCGGGAAGCCGATGACGTCGCCGACGGCGAAGATGTGCGGGACGCTCGTGCGGTACTGGCGGTCGACGGCGATGCGTCCGCGCGCGTCGGCGGCGAGGCCGGCGGCGTCGAGGCCCAGCTCCGCGGTCAGCCCCTGCCGCCCGGCGGAGTACATCACCGTCTCGGCCGGGATGCGCTTGCCGCTGGCCAGCGTCGTCACGGTGCCGTGCGAGCCGATCTCGACCTTCTCGACCTCTTCGCCGAACCGGAACGTCACCGAGAGGTCGCGCAGGTGGAACTTGAGCGACTCGACCACCTCGGGGTCGCAGAACTCCAGCATCTGCGCCCGCTTCTCGACGACGGTGACGCGAGTGCCGAGCGCGGCGAACATCGAGGCGTACTCGATGCCGATGACGCCGGCCCCGACGACGACCATGGAGTCGGGGATGCGCTCGAGCGTCAGGATGCCGTCGGAGTCGACCACCCGGCCCTCGTCGAACTCGACGTTGGCCGGGCGGGCCGGCGTCGTGCCCGTCGCGATGACGATGTTCGCGGCGGTGAGCCAGCGGTGCTCCCCCGGCCCGTCGACCGAGATGGTGTGCGGGTCGACGAAGCGGCCGGTGCCGACCACGAGATCGACGTGGTTGCGGAACAGCTGGGCCCGCACCACCTCGATCTCGCGGCCGATGACGTGCTGCGTGCGGGCCAGCAGGTCCTGCACCGTGATCTCGTGCTTGACCCGGTAGGACTGGCCGTAGAGCTCGCGCATGGACAGGCCGGTGAGGTAGAGCACGGCCTCGCGCAGCGTCTTGGACGGGATGGTGCCGGTGTTGACGCAGACGCCGCCGATCATGTGCCGGCGCTCGACGACGCAGGCCCGTTTGCCCAGCTTGGCCGCGCCGATGGCGGCCTTCTGCCCGCCCGGGCCGGAGCCGATGACGAGGAGGTCGTAGTCGTACTCGGGTTCGTCCATGCGCCTGCTCCCGGGTCGCCGCTGCTGACGACGACGCTAGCGCCGGCGACCCGTCGCCGTCATCAGTACGGCGGCGCCGATCAGCACCGCACCGGCGAGTCCCGCCGCGCCGAGCCGCTCGTCCAGCACGACGGCGCCCAGCGCGGCCGCCGTCAGCGGCTCCAGCAGCGAGAACAGCGCCGCCGAGCCGGTCGCGACGGTGCGCAGGCCGGTGAAGTACAGCCCGTACGCCAGCGCCGTCGGCGCCAGCCCCAGGAAGAGCAGCAGGCCCAGCGTCCCGGCGTCCAGGTGGACGGCGACACCGCCGGTCAGCGCCGCGAGCGGCACCAGCAGCAGGCCGCCCGCACAGAACGCCAGGCCCGTCGTCGGCAGCGCCCCGAGGTCGTCGACCGGCCGGGCGCCGAGCATCGTGATGGCGGCGAACCCCGAGGCCGAGGCGAGCGCGCACGCCGTCCCGGCCAGCACCGCAGCGGGGTCGCCCGCGGCCGGCGTGCCCACGAGCAGCGCGAGGCCCGCGATCGCCGTCGCGATGGCCAGCAGGATGCGCCCGTCGGGCCGCCGCCGTCCCACGACGCTCTCGGCGAGCACGACGAGCACGGGTGACGCGCCGAGGGTGACCAGCGTGGCCAGGCTGACCGACGTCAGCGAGACGGCGGCGAAGTAGCAGCTCTGGTACAGCGCGGCCAGCGCGCCGAGCAGCAGCAACCGGCGCGCGCCGCGGCCGGACACGCGCAGCCGGTGCAGCCGGCCGGTCGCCGCCAGCCAGGCGACGACCAGCCCGCCGCCCACCAGCAGCCGGAACGCCGCGACGGCCGGCACGCCGAGGCCGGTGCGGTCGATGAGCAGCGCCCCGGTGAGGCCGCCGGTGCCCCAGAGGATCCCGGCGCCCATGACGGAGAGCAGGTCGGTACGCGCCGGCGACGGCGCGATGGTACGAGTGTGTTCCACGGATCGGCTCCTGCGACGTGAAGAGGGACGAGACGCGCGGGAGCGGGACGCGCAGGAGTGCGCGAAGAAGCCGGCCACCCGTTCAGAAGGGCAGCCGGCGCGCTGGGACGCGCCCCGCTAGAGAGCGGGGGGCGGGGTGACCGGGAACAACCGATGCATGAAGGGGATGATACGGGACGTCACTCCTTCGGCGCGGGCCGGTAGGTGCCGAACGACCAGACGTTGCCCTCGGGATCGCGGGCCGCGTACTCCCGCGACCCGTAGTCCTGGTCGGTGAGCGGCATGACGATGTCGGCGCCGGCGGCGACGGCGCGTGCGTGGTGCGCGTCGGGGTCGTCGACGGCGACGTAGACGCCGGTGGGCGTGAGGTCCCAGAGCGGGTCGCCGACCCCCAGAGTGCCGAGCATGACGATGCCGGTGCCGTAGGTCAGCTCGGCGTGCACGACGACACCGTCGTGCACGGTGACCTCCCGCTCGGCGAAGCCGAACGCCGTGGTGAGGAACGCGATCGCCGCGCGGGCGTCGCGGTAGCGCAGCAGCGGGTAGAACGTCGGTGCGGTGTCCATGCCCGCCACGCTACGGCGGGCGGCGGCCCGTGGCTTGGACTTATGTGACCTGTGCGCTGACGGGTTCGCCGCGCAGCTCCGCCGCCAGCTGCGACGGCGGGCAGCCGGCCAGGGCGCGGAACTCGCGCACCAGGTGGCTGTGGTCGGCGTAGCCGAGGTCGGCGGCGAGGTCGCTGAGCGACGGCGCGGTGCCGAGCAGCCGCACGGCGCGGGCGAACCGCAGTACCCGTGCCGCCTCCTTCGGCCCGAGACCGACCTGGCGGCGGAAGCGGCCGGCCAGGTGCCGCCGGCTCCAGCCGACCTCGGCTGCGAGGGTGCCGACGCGCAGCCGGCCGCCGGTGCGGCACAGCCGCTCCCATGCCCACCCGACCTCGGGGTCGACGGTGGGCGCGGCCTGCGCTCGGCGCAGCAGGAACGCGTCGGCCAGCGCGAACCGGGAGGCCCAGTCGGGCGCCTCGACGAGGCGGCCGACCAGGTCGTCGGCGTCGCGCCGCCCGACCACGTCGGACAGCCGCACCGACCCGTGGCGCAGGTCGTCGCCGGCCAGGCCGAGCAGGCGGTGGGCGCCCAGCGGGGTGAGGTCGACCTGCAGGCCGCACTGCCCGCCGACGAACTCGGTGACGGAGAAGGTGTCGTGGAACCCGGCGACGAACGAGCTCAGCTCGCCGGTGACGCCGCCGCCCGCGGACCGCACGGACAGCACGTCGCCGAAGCTGATGATGACCGGTACCCGCGGGCCGGGCAGCTCGCGCCGTCGCACCGGGACCGGCGAGTGCTCGACGTACCCGCAGTACGCGACGACGTCCCCGGCCAGCGCGGGATGCGCCGGGCCGGCGGGATACTCGCCGAGCATCGGGCCCGTCATGCCCCTATTCTGCGACGATCTCCCGCAGCCGGTCGACGACGGCGCCGACGGCGACCTCCTCGCGCTCGCCGGTGGCGCGGTCCTTGATCTCGACGACGCCGTCGGCCAGGCCGCGGCCCACGACGACGATGGTCGGCACGCCGATCAGCTCGGAGTCCTTGAACTTCACCCCCGGGCTGACGCCCTTGCGGTCGTCGAAGAGCACCCGGACGCCGGCGGCGTCGAGCTGCTCGGCGATGTCGGCCGCGGCGGTGAACACCGCGTCATCCTTGCCGGTGGCGACCAGGTGGACGTCGGCCGGGGCGACCTCGCGCGGCCAGATGATGCCGAGCTCGTCGTGGGAGTTCTCGACGATGGCCGCGACGGCGCGCGACACGCCGACACCGTAGGAGCCCATGGTGACGGTGACCAGCTTCCCGTTCTCGTCCAGCACCTGCAGGCCGAGCGCGTCGGAGTACTTGCGGCCGAGCTGGAAGATGTGCCCCATCTCGATGCCGCGGGCGGTCTCGAGCGGGCCGGAACCGTCGGGAGCGGGGTCGCCGGGGCGCACCTCGGCGGCCTCGATGGTGCCGTCGGGGGTGAAGTCGCGCCCGGCGACGAGGTCGATGACGTGCTTGCCGGGCGTGTCGGCGCCGGTGACCCAGCGGGTGCCCTCGACGACGCGCGGGTCGACCAGGTAACGGATGCCCGACGCGTTCTTCTCCCCCAGCACGCCGGGGCCGATGTAGCCCTTGGCCAGCGTCGGGTGCTGGGCGAAGTCGGCCTCGGTGAACGGCTCGAGCTCGGCGGGCTCGACCTGCGCCTGCAGCCGCTTCTCGTCGACCTCGCGGTCGCCGGGGACGCCGACGGCGAGCGGCTCGCGGGTGCCGTCGGGGTGGCGCAGGATGACCAGCACGTTCTTCAGCGTGTCCGACGCCTGCCAGGGCCGGTCGTCGCGGGGGAACCGCTCGTTGAGGTGGTCGACGAGCGTCTCGATGGTCGGGGTGTCGGGGGTGTCCTCGACGTGCGCCGCGGGCGCGTCGTCGTAGGGCAGCGGGTCGGGCACCGGCGTGGTGACGGCCTCGACGTTGGCCGCGTAGCCGCCGGGCGAGCGGACGTAGGTGTCCTCGCCGTTCTCGGCCGTGGCCAGGAACTCCTCGCTGGCCGAGCCGCCCATCGCGCCGGACGTCGCCTTGACGATGACGTAGTCGAGGCCGAGCCGGTCGAAGATCTTGATGTAGGCGGCGCGGTGCGCCAGGTAGGACGTCATGAACGCCTCATCGGAGACGTCGAAGGAGTAGGAGTCCTTCATGACGAACTCGCGGCCGCGCAGGATGCCGGCGCGCGGGCGGGCCTCGTCGCGGTACTTCGTCTGGATCTGGTACAGCGACAGCGGGAGGTCCTTGTACGACGAGTACAGGTCCTTCACCAGCAGCGTGAACATCTCCTCGTGCGTCGGACCGAGCAGGTAGTCGCCGCCCTTGCGGTCCTTGAGCCGGAAGATGGTGTCGCCGTACTCCTCCCACCGGTTGGTGGCCTCGTAGGGCTCGCGCGGCAGCAGCGCCGGGAAGTGCACCTCCTGCGCGCCGATGGCGTTCATCTCCTGCCGGACGATGTTCTCGACGTTGCGCAGCACCGTGTAGCCCAGTGGCAGCCAGGAGTAGATGCCGGGCGCGGCCCGGCGGACGTACCCGGCGCGGACCAGCAGCTTGTGGCTCGGCACCTCGGCGTCGACCGGATCCTCGCGCAGGGTTCGCAGGAACAACGTCGACATGCGCAGGATCACGGAGAGCTCCAACTGGCTCGCGGGACGATAGGAACGAAGGACGAGGATAGCCGCCGGTTCAGCGGCCGGTCACGGGGATTCGAGCGGGACCAGCCCCGAGGCCGCGCCGCCGCGGCTCAGCACGATCTCGGTGGTGCGGTCGCGCGCCTGCCGCAGCCGGGCCGGCGTCGCAGTGCCCGTGTCGCCGCCGGCGAGCGCCGCCGGCACGTCGAGCACCTCGACCGGCGGCTGGTAGGTCTGGTAGAGCGGCAGGAACTCGGCCTTGGTGACGGCGAACGCGCCGCTCGCGACGTCCTCGGTGAACGTGAACCGGGTGAGCAGCCCCTCGGCCTTCGGGCCCTCCGGCTCGGCGTGGTTGGCCATGAGGTTGCCCATGCCGTAGACGACCCACTCGCCGCCGATGTTCTGCATCGGCTGCACGACGTGCGCGTGGTGGCCCAGCAGCAGGTCGATGTCGGGCGACGCGATGAGCTGCGGCGCCAGCTCGCTCTGCAGCGCGTTGGGCTCGTGGACGTACTCGTCGCCCCAGTGCAGCGCCGCGACGACGACGTCGGCGCCCTCGGCGCGGGCGGTGGCGGCGTCGGCGAGGATGCGGGCCGGGTCGATCAGGTGACCCCGCCACGTCTCGCCGCCGGGCGCCGGGATGCCGTTGAACCCGAACGTGTACGACAGCAGCGCGACATCGACCGGCTCACCGTCCGCCACCGCGACCTCGACGTGGGTGATGCGCTGCGACTCCTCGGGCGTGCGGGCCGAGCCGGCGTGCGCCAGCCCGGCGGCGTCGAGGGTGTCCAGCGTGCGGTCGACGCCGTCGGCGCCCTGGTCGAAGGTGTGGTTCGACGCGGTGGTGCAGGCGTCGTAGCCGGTCTCGGCCAGCGCGGTGGCGACCTGCGGCGGGCCGGAGAACAGCGGGTAGCCCTCGTACGGACCGCCGGCCGGCGCCAGCGGCACCTCGAGATGGCAGATCGCCAGACCGGCGCCCGCGACGACCGGGGCGATGGCCGCCAGCTGCGGCGCGAAGTCCATCTCCTCGCCCGGCCCGGCGTCGCGCTGGGCCTGCGCCCACAGCCGCTCGTGCAGCAACACGTCGCCGGTCGCGACCAGCGTGAACGTCCGCGGCTCCGGCGTCGGCGTGGGGCTCGGAGACGGTGGCGCCGACGTGGTGGGCGTCGGCGGCGTGCTGGGCGCGGCGCCGGGGTCGCCGTCGCCGCCACCGCATCCGGCGACGGCGAGCAGGCCGGCGGCGACGCAGGCGGCGGCGAGTCGGGCGAGGCGCATCGCGGACCAGTCTGCCCGTGGTCAGAACATGATGGTGGCGAAACGGCCGACCTCGGTGAAGCCGACCCGGCGGTACGCACCGCGCGCGGCGACGTTGAAGTCGTTGACGTAGAGCGTGACGGCCGGCGCGATCTCGCGCAGCGCGTACTCGACGACGGCCGCCATGCCGCCGACGGACAGCCGCTCGCCGCGCCGGTCCGGCCGCACCCAGACGCCCTGCACCTGGCAGGCGTGCGGGGTGACGGCGCCGATCTCGGCCTTGAAGACGATCTCGCCGTCCTCGAACCGGGCGAACGCGCGGCCGGCGCGGACCAGCTCGGTGAGCCGCGCCCTGTAGTAGGCGCCGCCGTCGGTGGCGGTGGGCGAGACGCCGACCTCCTCGGTGAACATCGCGATGGCGGCCGGCAGCAGCACGTCGATCTCGTCGGGGCGCACCCGGCGGACCAGCGGGTCGGCGGGGACCGCGGGTGCGGAGCTGAGCGCCATGACCGGCTGGCAGGCGCGCACCTCGCGCGCCGGGCCCCACTCGGGGCGCAGCAGGTCCCACATCGACAGCACGGCATCGGCCGGTCCGACGATGGACGAGCAGCGGCGGCCGCGGCGGACGGCGAGGTCGGCGAACGTGCGGGCGGCCCGGGCCGTCGCGGCGACCGGCACGAGGTTGGCGCCGGAGTAGCACAGCGACCGCAGCCGCTGGTCCTCGTAGTAGCCCCAGAGCTCGCCGGCCAGCCGCGACGGCGCCAGCCCCGATGCGTGCACCCGGGCACCGACGAACACGTCGAGGCAGGGGTCGCGGTCGAGCAGCGCGACGGTGTCGTCCAGGTCGGCCTGGCTCAGCGGCCGCACCGCCGTCGACGTCCCGATCACGTCGCCCCCTCTCCCCCGAGCGCCGCCGTCAGGCGACGGTGACCACCGGCCCGCCGTCGCCGTCGCCGGCGTCCATCGTCTCGGCGATGCGCATGGCCTCTTCGATCAGCGTCTCGACGATCTCCGCCTCGGGGACCGTCTTGACGACCTCGCCCTTCACGAAGATCTGGCCCTTGCCGTTGCCGGATGCTACGCCCAGGTCGGCCTCGCGCGCCTCCCCGGGGCCGTTCACCACGCAGCCCATGACGGCGACCCGCAGCGGGACCTCCATGCCTTCCAGGCCCGCGGTGACGCGGTCGGCCAGCGTGTAGACGTCGACCTGGGCGCGGCCGCAGGACGGGCACGAGACGATCTCGAGCTTGCGCGGGCGCAGGTTGAGCGACTGCAGGATCTGGTTGCCGACCTTGACCTCTTCGACCGGCGGCGCGGACAGCGAGACCCGGATGGTGTCGCCGATGCCCTTGGACAGCAGCGCGCCGAACGCCGTCGCGGACTTGATGGTGCCCTGGAACGCCGGGCCGGCCTCGGTGACGCCCAGGTGCAGCGGCCAGTCGCCGCGCTCGGCCAGCAGCTCGTAGGCGCGGACCATGACGACGGGGTCGTTGTGCTTCACCGAGATCTTGAAGTCGTGGAAGTCGTGCTCCTCGAACAGCGACGCCTCCCAGACGGCGGACTCGACCAGCGCCTCGGGGGTGGCCTTGCCGTACTTGGCCAGCAGCCGCGGGTCGAGCGAGCCGGCGTTGACGCCGATGCGCAGCGAGACGCCGGCGTCCTTGGCCGCCTTGGCGATCTCGCCGACCTTGTCGTCGAACTTCTTGATGTTGCCGGGGTTGACGCGGACGGCCGCGCAGCCGGCGTCGATGGCGGCGAAGACGTACTTCGGCTGGAAATGGATGTCGGCGATGACCGGGATCTGCGACTTCTTCGCGATGGCCGGCAGTGCGTCGGCGTCGTCGGCGCTGGGCACGGCGACCCGGACGATGTCGCAGCCGGCCGCCGTCAGTTCGGCGATCTGCTGCAGCGTCGCGTTGATGTCCGTGGTCGGCGTGGTCGTCATGGACTGGACGCTGATGGGCGCGTCGCCGCCGACCTCGACCTTGCCCACGCGGATCTTGCGCGACTTGCGCCGTGGCGCGAGCACCGGCGGCGGCAGCTGCGGCATCCCCAGGGCGACACTCATCGACTTCACTCTCTCCTAGCTTCTTCTAGCCCAGTAGCCGTACGGGGTTGACGAGGTCGGCGTAGATCAGCAGCGCGCTCATGCCGATGAGCACGACGGCGACCCCGTACGCCAGCGGGAGCGCCTTGGCGACGTCGACCGGCTGCGGCTCGGGCCGGCGGAACAGCTTGGCGAAGGCCCGCTTGACGGCCTCCCAGATGGCGCCCGCCGCGTGCCCGCCGTCCAGCGGCAGCAGCGGCACCAGGTTGAAGATGGCGATGGCCATGTTGAACGAGGCCAGCATCATGACGAACGTGGCCACCCGCTGCGCCGCGGTGAGCCCGTCGGCCGAGGCGATCTCGCCGCCGATGCGGCCGGCGCCGACGATGCTGACCGGCGTCTCGGGGTTGCGCTCGCCGCCGCCGAACGCGGCGTCCCACACGTCGACCATGCGCTGCGGGATGCGCGACATCGCCTCGGCGGTGTTGCTGATGAAGCCGCCGGTCCACGCGAGCGTGCCGCCGACGTCCTCCTGCTGGAAGTGGTCGAGCGTCGGGGCGATGCCGAGGAAGCTGGTCTCGACGGTGGCGCCCTCGGGACCGTCGGGGTCGGGCCGCTCGGCCATGCGGAGGTCGGGAGTGAGTTCGACGCGCTGCCCGTCGCGTTCGACGACCATCGGCATCGGGCCGGGGCCGGCGGCCTGGATGGCGTCGGAGACCTCGGTCCAGGTGTGCATCGGCCGGCCCTCGATCTCGACGACGCGGTCGCCGGGCAGGATGCCGGCCGCGGCGGCGGGTGCGGCGGGGTCGGCGTCGGTGCACTCGGTGCGGTTCTCCGACGCCGGGATGACGCACTCGTTGACGACGCTGACGACGGGGGCGAAGACCGGCTTGTCGGGGTTGCCGAACGTCATGAGCACGCCGCCGGCCAGCACGATGGCCAGGACGACGTTCATCGCCGGGCCGCCCAGCATGATGATGAGCTTCTTCCACCACGCCTTGCGGTAGAAGACGCGGTCCTCGTCGCCGGGGCCGATCTCCTCGCGCGAGGCGGCGCGCGCGTCGCGGGCCATCGTCTGGAACAGGCCGGTGCTGGACTGCCGCAGCTGGGTGGCGTCGCCGCCGGGCTCGGGCGGGAACATGCCGATCATGCGGACGAAGCCGCCCAGCGGGATGGCTTTGACGCCGTACTCGGTCTCGCCGCGCTTGCGCGACCACACCGTCCGGCCGAAGCCGATCATGTACTGGCTGACCTTGACGCCGAACAGCTTCGCCGGCACGAGATGGCCGATCTCGTGCAGCGCGATCGAGACGATGAGCCCGACCGCGAACAGCAGGATGCCGACGACGGCGAGCAGGTCCATCAGTGTTCCTCTTCCGATCCGGCGAGCTCGCGCGCCCGGGCTCGGGCCCAGTGCTCCGCGGCCGCCACGTCGTCGACGCTGCGTGCGTCACCACCACCGTACTCGTCAAGGATACGGTCGATGGTGTCGACGATGCCCACGAACGGCAGCCGGCCGGCGACGAACGCGGCCAGGCACTCCTCGTTGGCCGCGTTGTAGACGGCGGGCGCGAGGCCCCCGCGGCGGCCCGCGGTGCGGGCGAGCTCGACGGCGGGGAACGCGTCGTTGTCGAGCGGCTCGAACTGCCAGGTGGACGCCTTGGTCCAGTCGCAGGCGGGCGCGGCGTCGGGCAGGCGGTCGGGCCACGACAGCGCCAGCGCGATGGGAATGCGCATGTCGGGCGGGCTGGCCTGCGCGATCGTGGACCCGTCGACGAACTCGACCATCGAATGGACGATCGACTGCGGGTGCACGACCACCTCGATGGCGTCGAACGGCACGTCGAACAGCAGGTGCGCCTCGATCAGCTCCAGGCCCTTGTTCACCAGGTTCGCGGAGTTGATGGTGATGACCGGGCCCATGCTCCACGTCGGGTGGGCCAGCGCCTGCTCCGGTGTGACGTCGGTCATCTGCGCGCGCGTGCGGCCGCGGAACGGGCCGCCGCTGGCGGTGAGGACGAGCTTGCGCACCTCTTGGGCGGTGCCGGAGCGCAGGCACTGGGCGAGGGCGCTGTGCTCGCTGTCGACGGGGACGATCTGGCCGGGCTTGGCCCGCTGCTTGACCAGGGGGCCGCCGGCGATGAGCGATTCCTTGTTCGCCAGCGCGAGCGTCCGGCCCGCATCGAGCGCGGCGAGGGTCGGCGCGAGGCCGATGGAGCCGGTGATGGCATTGAGGACGACGTCCGCGTCCTGCGTGGCGGCGAGCTCGGCGGCGGCGTCCGGGCCGGCCAGGACCTTCGGGACGCGGTACTGGCCGGACTCGTAGCCGCGCTTGCCGGCCTCCTGGTAGAACGCGAGGATGAGGTCCTCGGCGGCGCCCGCCTTCGCGACGGCGACGGTCTCGACGCCGAGCTCGAGCGCCTGCTGTGCGAGCGTGCCCGGGTCCGACCCGCCGGCGGCGAGGCCGGTGACCCTCAGCCTGTCCGGGTTCCGCTGGACGACGTCGATGGCCTGAGTGCCCACCGACCCGGTCGAGCCGAGGATGACGACGTCGCGGACGCTTGGCATGGGGCCATTGTCCCCTGGCGCCGCCCGGCCCCGAAATGATCACGTTCACCACCCGATTCCCTGCCACACGAGGCTCGCAGACCTCGTGACGCACGCGAAATCCTCGTGACGGGTCCGCCGGCCCTCCCGGCCCCGAAATGATCACGTTCACTACGAAAACCCGTGTCGTACTACGCCTGCAATCGTGTCGACGGTCGAGAAAACCTCATGACGGCCCACCCCACCGGTCGGAAAGCGCTCACCATCGCCCGCGCCCGTGATCATCGGCGATCGCTGGCGTCATAGCACCAGTGATCGCCGATGATCATGGAGAAAGCGGGTTCCGGCGCGCAGGGAAGCCGCGTTTCTCCATGATCAACGGCCGGCGAAGGTCCACGCAACGCAGGCAGGCACGGCAGATACCCGCCAGCGGCCAGCGCACGCGAACCAACAGCGGAGTCGGTCGCCGAACCACGAGCGGCCAGACGGCGGCCAGCGGACCCGCCACCATCAGCGGAGTCGGTCGCCGAACCACGAGCGGCCAGACGGCGGCCAGCGGACCCGCCACCATCAGCGGAGTCGGTCGCCCCGAGGGTGCCCACCGCAAGAGGCCAGCGAAGAGCGAACAGCCCGCGGACCCGAACGCCCGGGCCACTTCTTCCTCGGCCGCCTGATGCTGTTCCCCCGAGGGCGCGGCGGCGCGGGTCAAGCGGTCATCGCCGGCGCGAAGCGCCCACCAGTCCGCTCGAGGCGCGCCGCCGCGCCCTCGACAATCGAACAGCAGGAGGCCGAGGAAACCGACCAACGCTCAACAAACGACGAACGCGACCGTTTCCAGCCGTTTCCGCGCCACGCAGCCGAATGTCCTGATTGTTCCCCGCATCACGGGAAGATCTGCCGTTCGGTCTCGATCCCGCAAAGGCCGCAGGACATTCACTCCCGTCACAGGTCCAGACCATTGACGGCAAGTCTGGCCCAGTGGTAGACCAACCGCCCAATAGGTCTACTGGCGCGACTCCGCGTGTCGAATGCGAGGTACCCCCATGGCGACATCCGTTCCCCGCGCCCGAGCGCACCCGGCGCACCGCCGCGGCCGAGTCGGCCGGTTCGCGGCCGGTGTCGCGGCGGCCGCGCTGGCCGTCTCGGGGCTGGCCACCGCCGGCCTGCCCGCGAACGCGGCGACCGACGACGCCGAGCCGACGTCGCTGACGATCGCCGTGTCGCAGGAGGTCGACTCGCTCAGCCCGTTCATCGCGGTGCGGCTGATCACCACCAACATGCACCGGTGGATGTACGACTTCCTCACCAACTACGACCCCGAGACCGGTGAGACGATCCCCGCTCTGGCGGAGTCCTGGGACACCTCCGAGGACGGGCTCACCTGGACCTACCACATCCGCGAGGGCGTCACCTGGACCGACGGCGAGCCGGTCACGGCCGAGGACGTCGCCTGGACCTTCAACACGATGATGACCGACCCGGCGGCTGCCGAGGCGAACGGCAACTTCGTCGAGAACTTCGCGTCGGTCACCGCGACCGACGAGTACACCGTCGAGATCGTCCTCAACGAGCCGCAGGTCACCATGCTCGCGCTGGACGTGCCGATCCTGCCGGAGCACATCTGGTCGCAGGTCGACGACTTCGGCGCGTTCAACAACGACACGGAGTTCCCCATCGTCGGGAACGGTCCGTTCATTCTCACCGACTACCAGCCGAACGTCTCCATCACGCTGGAGGCGAACCCGGACTACTGGCGCGGCGCGCCGAAGTTCGACCAGCTGATCCTGCGCTACATCGACGACCCGGACGCGCAGGTCGAGGCGCTGCGCAGCGGTGAGGTCGACTTCGTCTTCGGCCTGACGCCGGCGCAGTACGAGACGCTGCAGAACGAGGAGAACATCACCGTCAACGCCGCCGAGGGCAAGCGGTTCCAGGCGATCACGCTCAACCCCGGTGCCCGCCTCCAGGACGGCACCCCGTTCGGCGACGGTCACCCGGCGCTGCAGGACCCCGTCGTCCGTCAGGCGCTGGTGCACACCATCGACCGCGAGGCGATCTACGAGGTCGCGTACGGCGGCCTCGGCGAGGCGAACGGCGGCTACATCCCGTCGCGCTACGACACCTTCCACTGGGAGCCGTCGGAGGACGAGGAGATCGGCTTCGACATCGACGAGGCCAACCGGCTGCTCGACGAGGCCGGCTACGCGCCCGGCGGCGACGGCATCCGGGTCGGCCCGGACGGGCGGCCGCTGTCGTTCCGGTTCAACGTGCACGGCGACAACCCGCAGTACATCCAGGCCGCCGAGATGATGGCCGAGTGGGCCCGCGAGGCCGGCATGGAGCTGCTGGTCGAGCCGGTGTCCGAGGTCGGTTCGCTGCTCGACGAGGGCACCTACGACATCCTCACGACCGGCTGGAACGTCAACCCGGACCCGAACTACGTCCTGTCGATCAACCTGTGCAGCGGGCTGCCGACGGAGGTCGGCGGGCCGTACCTGTCCGACGCGTACTACTGCAACGAGGAGTACGACCGCCTCTACGCCGAGCAGCTGTCCGAGCTCGACGTCGACGCCCGGGCCGAGATCGTCAAGGAGATGCAGCGGATCCTGTACGAGGACAACATCTTCGTGGTCTGGGGCTACGCGAACCAGCTCGAGGCGTACCGCAGCGACGTCATCGCCGAGATGACGCCGCAGCCGGACCCGGGCGGCAACTACTGGGGCCAGGACGGGTACTGGAGCTGGTGGTCCGCGGTCCCCGTCGGCGAGGAGGACGACGCCGCGGCCGGCTCCGGTGACGACGGCGGAAGCGACGACGGCGGCTCGAACACCGGGCTGATCGTCGGCATCGTCGCCGCGGCGGTCGTGATCCTGCTGCTGGTCCTGCTCCTGCTCCGCCGGCGGACGGCTACGGCGGAAGACCGCGAGTAGGAGCCGCATGGCTGATTCGGCACTGCCGACCGCGCCGGTCCCGCAGCTCGCGCAGAGCGTGCGGGACCGGTCCGGCGTCCGGCGCAGGCTCCGGTACTACGGTGAGAAGCTCGGCGGGTCGCTGGTCTCGCTGTTCGCCGTCATCCTGACCAGCTTCTTCCTGTTCCGCATCATCCCGGGCGACCCGGTGCGGACGATGACGCACGGCCGCCCCGTGACCATCGAGCAGCAGGAGCAGCTGCGCCGCGAGTTCGGCCTGGACAAGCCGCTGGCCGAGCAATTCTGGTCCTACCTGACCGGCGTCCTGCGGCTGGACTTCGGCGACTCGTTCCAGTTCAACCGGCCGGTCACCGACCTCATCGGCGAGCGGCTGTGGCCGACCGTCCTGCTGGTCGGCACCAGCGTGGTGATCTCGGCGGCGCTCGGGTTGTGGCTGGGCGTGCGCGGCGCCTGGAACCACGGCAGCCTGAGCGACCGCGTCAACACCGGCGTGGCGCTGACGCTGTGGTCGGTGCCGAGCTTCTGGCTGGGCCTGATCCTCATCGTGATCTTCGCCTCCGGCGCCGGCTGGTTCCCCACCAGCGGCATGGAGAGCACCGGCGTCGAGGGCTGGGAACGCATCCCCGACGTCGCGCATCACATGGTGCTGCCGCTGGTCACCCTGGTGGCGGTCGTGTACGCCCAGTACCTGATGATCATGCGCTCGTCGCTGCTGGACGAGATGGGCAGCGACTACATCGTCACCGCCCGGGCG
The DNA here is from genome assembly GCF_003579925.1 of Jiangella rhizosphaerae. Lineage (GTDB taxonomy): Bacteria > Actinomycetota > Actinomycetes > Jiangellales > Jiangellaceae > Jiangella > Jiangella rhizosphaerae. The sequence goes on from NZ_QUAL01000024.1 coordinate 17,234, forward strand.
AAGGGGCTGCGCGACATCATCGTGCGGCGCCGGCACGCCGTCCCGAACGCGCTGCTGCCCACCGTGACGCTGATCTTCGTCAACCTCGGCTTCGTCGTGTTCGGCGCCGTGCTGGTCGAGACGATCTTCAGCTGGCCGGGCCTGGGCCAGCTGTTCTACTCCGGCCTGAGCGTGCCGGACCTGCCGCTCGTGCAGGGGCTGTTCATCCTGTTCTCCGCGGCGGTGATCCTCATGAACCTGCTGGCCGACCTGCTCTACCCCGTCCTCGACCCACGGGTGCGGCCGTGAACGGGCTCGTGTGGGCGCGGCGACGGCGGACGGCCGCGCGCTTCTGGTCGCAGTTCCGGCAGAACAAGGCCGGCGTGTTCGGGCTGGTCGTGCTGGCGCTGTTCGTGCTGACGGCGCTCCTGGCGCCGGTCATCACGCCCGACAACGCCCTCAGCGTCACCCGTCCGCCGGGGTCGCCGCTGGACGGGCCGAGCGCGGACTTCCCGCTCGGCACCGACCGGTCCGGCCGCTCGATGGTCGACATGATCATCTGGGGGTCGCGGGTCTCGCTGACGGTCGGGTTCTGGGCGACGTTCATCTCGATCGCGTTCGGCACCCTGTTCGGCATCCTCGCCGGGCATTTCGGCGGCTGGGGGTCCAGCCTGCTGATGCGGGTGACCGACTGGTTCCTCGTCATGCCGTCGCTGGTCCTGGGCGTCGCGCTGGCCGCCGTCCTGGGCCGCAGCCTGACGACGATCATCGTCGCGATCGGCGTGACGTCGTGGCCGACGACGGCACGGCTGGTGCGCGCCCAGACGCTGGCCGTCGAGGCCCGGCCGTACATCGAGCGCGCCAGGGCGCTGGGCGGCGGGCACCTGCACGTCATGACCAACCACGTCCTGCCCAACGTCATGCCGATCGTGCTGGCGCAGACAACGCTGATGGTGGGGTCGGCGATCCTGACGGAGTCGACGTTCGCGTTCCTGGGGCTCGGCGACCCGACGACGGCCTCGTGGGGCGCGACCATCCAGGCGGCCCGCGACGTCGGCGCCGTCAGCTCCCGCATGTGGTGGTACATCCTGCCGCCGGGCATCGCGATCGTGCTGGTCGTGCTCGCGTTCACGCTGGTCGGGCGGGCCATCGAGGGCGTGCTGAACCCGAAGCTGAGGGAGCGCCGCTGATGAGCCTGCTCGAGGTCGACGACCTGACGGTCACCTACCGCACCGCCGGCGGCGACGTCCCGGCCGTCCGCGGCGTGAGCTTCGCGCTGGAGGCCGGGCAGAAGCTGGGCCTGGCCGGCGAGTCCGGCTGCGGCAAGTCGACGATGGCGCTGGCGCTGCTGCGACTGCTGCCCAGGACCGCGCGCTACACCGGTGAAATCCGGTTCGATGGTGAGGACATCCTGACGATGTCCTGGGGTCGGTTGCGGGCGGTCCGCTGGGCCGGCGCGTCGATCGTCTTCCAGGGCGCCATGCACTCGCTCAACGCCGTCCAGCGGATCGGCGCCCAGATCGCCGAGCCGATCCGGCTGCACTCGAAGGCGACCGAGGCCGAGATCCGGCGGAGGACCGGTGAGCTGCTCGAGCACGTCGGACTGCCGGCGCGGCGCGCCGACGCGTACCCGCACGAGCTGTCCGGCGGGCAGCGTCAGCGCGTGATGATCGCGATGGCGCTGGCCTGCGACCCGAAGCTGATCGTCGCCGACGAGCCGACGACGGCGCTGGACGTGATGATCCAGGCGCAGATCCTGACGCTGATCGAGTCGCTGGTCGCCGAGCAGGGCATCAGCCTGCTGATGATCAGCCACGACCTGTCAGTGCTCGCCGACACCTGCGACCGGCTGGCCGTCATGTACGCGGGGCGGATCGTCGAGGAGGGCCCGGCGGCCGCCGTGTTCGGCGACGCCCGGCACCCCTACGGCCGGGCGCTGGCGGCGGCGTTTCCCCGGATCGGCGACCCGGCGTCGCGGCGGCGGCCGCAGGGGCTGGCCGGCGACCCGCCCGACCCCGCCGATCTGCCCAGCGGCTGCACGTTCCACCCGCGCTGCCCCGCCCGGCTGGACCACTGTGACAAGCTGGATCCGCGGCTGTGGCCGGCCGGCGACGATGCGCGGGCCGCATGCGTCCACGTCCTGCCCGACAAGGGTCTCTCGCTGGTCGCGAAGGAGTCCGCGTGAGCGCACCGATCCTGTCCGCCGAGGACGTCCACGTCGAGTTCGAGGCCCGCCGCGGCGGCGGCCGCGCTCGCGCCGTCGACGGCGTCAACCTCGACATCGCGCCGGGCGAGATCGTCGCGCTGGTCGGCGAGTCCGGCTGCGGCAAGACGACGCTGGCCCGCACCTTGCTCGGCCTGGAGCGTCCGACGTCGGGCCGGGTGCTGCACCGCGGCACTCCCCTGGCCTACTCGTCGAAGGCGCTCAAGCGGTTCCGCCGCGACGTCCAGCTGGTACTGCAGGACCCGAGCGGCTCGCTGAACCCGCGACACACGGTCTACGACGCCGTCGCGGAAGGGCTGCGCATCCACGGCGACGTCCCGAACGAGCGCGAGCGGGTCGCCGACGCACTGTCCCGGGCGGGCCTGCGGCCGCCGGAGCGGTTCTTCCTGCGCTTCCCGCACGAGCTGTCCGGCGGGCAGCGGCAGCGGGTCGTGATCGCCGGCGCGCTGGTGCTCGAGCCGAACGTGATCGTCGCCGACGAGCCGGTGGCGTCGCTGGACGCGTCGGTGCGCGGCGAGATCCTGGCGCTGCTCCTGCGGCTGCGCGACGAGCTGGGTCTGGCGGCGCTGGTGGTGACGCACGACCTCGGGCTGGCGTGGAACATCGCCGACCGGGTCGCCGTCATGTACCTGGGCCGGATCGTCGAGACCGGGCCGGTGGAGAAGATCCTCACCGCGCCGGAGCACCCGTACACGCAGGCGCTGCTGTCGGTGCTGCCCGACGCGCCCGGCTCCCCCGTCGTCCTGCAGGGCGAGCCGCCGGACCCGACGCGCATACCGCCGGGCTGCCGGTTCCACCTGCGCTGCCCGGTGCTGGCGTCGGGCGCCGCGGCCGCGGCCGGGGTGGACGGCGCCTGCCGCGGCGAGGATCCCGGCGTGCTGGCCGGCGGGACGGCGGTCCAGGCGGCCTGTCACTACGCGCGGACCGTCAGCTCCTCCGCCGATCCGGCTGCGGTAGTCCGGCCCTGAGCAGCGCGAACGCCTCGCCGACCAGCTCACGCAGCGGGCGGTCGGTGCGGCCGAGCACCCAGAGGTCCATGGACGTCTTGACGGCGTGGGCGGCGGCGCCGGCGATGAGGTGCGGATAGAGGTCGCGGTTCGCGTCGGTGCCGGAGCGGGCCGCGATGGCCTCGGCGAACCGGCGGCGCATGGTGTCGAGCGCGGAGAGCTGGCTGGCGATGACGGAAGGGTTCGCCATGACCATCTCGAGCTGCGCGATCAGGCGGGAGTGGCCCTCCGGGCTGTCGTCGAGCGACTCCACGAACACCGCCTGCAGGCTGTCCCAGATGGGCTCGTCGGCCGGCCGCCGCTGGAGCTCGTCGGTGAGCCGCTCCGCCCAGTCGATGATGGAGGCGACGATGGCCTCCTCGCGGCTGGAGAAGTAGTTGTGGAACGTCCGGGGCGACACGTCGGCGGCCGCGGCGATAGCCTCCACCGTGACGTGCTCGACCCCCAGCTCGACGGCGAGCCGGTTGGCGGCGGCGGCGAGGGCGGCACGGGTGGCCGCCTTCTTGCGCTCGCGCAGGCCCACTTCTGCTGTCATGTCAACGACTTTAGCGAAAACTTGCAGAGTCCGCAAAACTGCTGGGTAAGCAAACTTGCGGACGGACCTGGGTTGACTGGGAGCTTCGTGCGCCGGGGTCCACCCCCCCGTCCCCCTGCTGCCCGATTCTCTTGCCGCGCAACCGCGCCTCAAGTCCGCGCGCCTGGTGGTCGGGCTTCGCTGTGGTCGGGGCGCTTGGACTTGACCCGCGGTTCCGCGGCCAAGAACGGGCAGCTATCAGGGGCACGAGGAGGATGTGGGCACGCCTCGGCGTTGGTGTGCCCGTTTCGCACCGTTTGTCGCGCCGTGGACAGCGGTGATCATCCAGGATCGTCTACATCACGAGGATTGCCTGAGCATCAACACCCCTACAGCCCTGGTGAAGCTGGGGTAATCCTCGTGAAGGCCCCCGAATGGCGGCGAAATCTCACCAGGTGGACGCTCAACGACACCAACGCCACACAGTAACGGGGCCAACGCCCCGGTAGCCGTCGCCGCTCTTCCCCCGTCCCCCTGATAGCTGCCCGTTCTTAGCCGCGGGCGCGCGGGTCAAGTCCAAGGCCCCCACCCCACAGCCAGCAGCGAACAGCCAGAGGCCGCGGACTTGAGGCGCGCGCCCGCGGCCAAGACAATCGGGCAGNAGCCAGCAGCGAACAGCCAGAGGCCGCGGACTTGAGGCGCGCGCCCGCGGCCAAGACAATCGGGCAGCAGGGGGACGGGGCACACGCAACGGGGGGACGGAGCCCACGCCGCAGGGGACGGGCCCAACCCCACGCGGAACGCGCCCACGTCGGAACCGTCAGAGCAAACGCCCGGACGGGCGGCCGGGACCTCTCCGTCCGGCCGCCCGTCCTCTTTCACCGGGGGGTCTAGCGCTGGGCCGGCTCCGGCTCCCGTTCCGGCGCCGGCTGGTCCCGGAGCTGGCGGGCCAGCTTCTCGCCCTCGACGTCGACGTTCGGGAGCAGGCGGTCCAGCCAGCGCGGCAGGAACCAGGCCCGGCTGCCCAGCAGCGTCATGACCGCCGGGACGATCGTCATGCGGACGACGAACGCGTCGAACGCGACCGCCGCCGCCAGCGCGAGGCCGACCTGCATGATGACGTCCTCGCCGCCGAAGATGAAGGCGGCGAACACGCTGATCATGATCATGGCGGCCGCGCTGACCACCCGTGCGCCGTGCTGGAAGCCGGTGACGACCGACTCCTTCGGCGACGCGCCGTGGACGTGCTCTTCGCGCATCCGCGTCACCAGGAACACCTGGTAGTCCATGGCCAGGCCGAACACCACGCCGATGAGGAAGATCGGCAGCATGCTGATGATCGGGCCGGTCTGCTCGATGCCCAGCAGGCCGTTGAACCAGCCCCACTGGAACACCGCGACGATCGCGCCGAACGTCGCACCCATGGTGAGCAGGAAGCCCAGCGCCGCCTTCAGCGGCACCAGCAGCGACCGGAACACCAGCATCAGCAGCACGAACGAGAGCCCGACCACGAGCGCCAGGTACGGCAGCAGCGCCTCGGTCATCCGCTCGGAGAAGTCGATGTTGATGGCCGTGCTGCCGGTGACCGAGACGTTCGCCCCGGCCTCGCTGCCGACGGCGCCGACCTGGTCGCGGATGTCGGCCACCAGATCCTCGGTCTCCGCGCTGCCCGGGCCGTACTCGGGCACCACGTTGATGATGGCGGTGTCCTCGGCCTGGTTGAGCAGGGGCGGCGTGACGGTGACGACCCCGTCCAGCTCCTGGAGGGAGCCGGCGACGGCGTCGGCGGCGGCCCGCGGGTCGGGGCTGTCCACGCCGTCGACCACGACCGTGAGCGGGCCGTTGAAGCCGGCGCCGAAGCCCTCGACGGTGAGGTCGTAGGCCTTGCGCTGCGTGCTGTCGGGCGGCGAGCTGCCTTCGTCGGGCAGGCCGAGCCGCAGGTCGAGCAGCGGCGCGGCGAGCGCGAGCATGCCGGCGACCGCGATGGCGAGCACCGGGATGGGACGACGCGTCACCAGCTCGGCCCAGCGTCGGCCCAGGGTGCGCCGGCCCTCGTCGTCGGTGTGCTCGCGGATGCGGCGCAGGCCGGGGATGCGCCCGCCCAGGACCCGGTGCTTGGCGAAGCCGAGCAGCGCCGGCAGCAGGCTGAGCGCGATGACGACGGCGACGCCCACGGTGAGCGCGGCGGCGAGGCCCATCTCCGTCAGCATCGGGATGTTGACGACGAACAGGCCGGCCAGGGCGATCATGACGGTGAGGCCGGCGAACACGACCGCGGACCCCGCGGTGCCGACGGCGCGGCCGGCGGCCTCCTCGCCGTCGCGGCCGATCGCCAGCTCGTGCCGGAACCGCGAGACGATGAACAGCGCGTAGTCGATGCCGACGGCCAGGCCGATCATCAGCGCCAGCGTCGGCGTGCTGGACCCGATGTCCATGAAGCCGCTGGCCGCGGTGATGGCGGACATGCCGATGACGATGCCGAGGATGGCGGTGATCAGCGGCAGACCGGCGGCGATCAGCGAGCCGAACGTGATGATCAGCACGACGGCGGCGACGCCGATGCCGACCAGTTCGGTGCCGGCCGGCTCCTCCTCGCTCATGGCCGCCTCGCCGCCGAGCTCGACCGTCAGGCCGGCGTCACGGCCGGTGTCGGCCGCCGCGGTGAGCGCCTCGCGTGCCTCGTCGGTGAGGTCGAAGAACGGGACGGCGTAGGTGACCTGGGAGAACGCGATGGTGCCGTCCTCGGACACCGTGCCGGCCTGGAACGGGTCGGGCACCTCGGCGACCTGCGGGGCCGTCGTCAGTTCGGCGAGGACGTCCTCGACCGCGGCCTGGTTCTCCGGGTCGGTCAGCGTCTCGCCCTCGGGGGCGGCGAAGACCACGCGCGCCGTCGCGCCGTCGGTGTTGCCGCCCGGGAACCGCTCCTCGAGGAGGTCGAACGCCTCCTGGGACTCGGTGCCGGGGATGGAGAACGTGTCGGACGTGGGCCCGGACAGGGTCGAGGCACCCACCCCGAAGAGCGCGACGAGGCCGAGCCAGATGGCCAGCACCACCCCGCGGCGCCGGTAGGAGAACCGGCCCAGCCGGTAGAGGAATGTCGCCACGAAGACTCCAAGCGTGTGAGAAGAGCGTCGTCAGAACACCACGGCGAACCTGTGAGCAGCCTGAGAGTGACGTGCGCCGCGGCCCACCCCGATGTGAGACTGCGACTACCAGCCTGCCTCGTCCGCAATCTGACACTAACTGACTTCTTGCGTATCGCGCAAATCTTCTTAACGGGCAAGTTTGCTTCCCGGGCATGACGACAGCTCGTCATCTCCGCTTCGCCCGATTCCGGGCCCGTCGTCACCTGCGCCTCCTACCGTCCGCGCCATGACGATCCGAGCGCGCAGACGCGCAGCTGTGACGGCGGCCTTGATGAGCGCCGCGGTGGCCGCCCCGCTGGCGGTCATGGAGACGACGGCGGTGGCCGAGGAGTCGCGCCTGGGCCAGCAGACCCTGTGGCGCGAGAGCTTCAACGGCCTGTCCGGCGCGGTCGCCGGCGACGGCTACACGCACGAGCCGCCGCGAGGCTGGACCGTCGAGGTCGCCCCGGAGATGCGGGCCGGCGGCGTCGACGACTGGCGCGGCTGGTCGTTCACCACCCGCGAGTACTGGACCGCGGCCGAGGACCAGATGCGGTTCCGGTTCGCCCGTGCGGACGACGTCATCGCCGTCGCCGACTCCGACGAATACGACGACGCCGCAGGCGCCGCCGACCGGTTCGACACCACGCTGGCGTCGCGGCCGGTGCGGGTGTTCGGGTTCGACGAGCTGGAGCTCACCTTCGACTCGCACCTGCGGCCGTGGACCGGCCAGTCCGCCACGGTCACCGTCGAGTTCGACGGCAGCGGCGAGGAGACGACGCTGCTGCGCTACGACTCCACCAATACGACGAACGACTACGACGGCGAGCTCGCCAACAGCACCGAGGTGCTGCGCTTCACCGTTCCCGACGGCGCGCGGCAGGCCGTCTTCCGGTGGCGTCTCGACGCGCCGCGGAACTCCTGGTACTGGGCGATCGACAGCGTGGCGGTGCGCACCACCGCCACGCCGACGCCGTCGCTGGAGGACGCGACGTCGCTCTGGGTGGTCAGCGACATCCAGGGTCACCCACGCGACTTCGCCCACGGCCTGCGCGACCTCGACGCCGTCCGGCCCGACGCCGCCGGCCTGCTGATCGCCGGCGACATCGTCCCGACCGGGACGGCTGCGGAGTGGCAGCAGATCCACGACGTGGTGGACGGCGCGGAGGCGGCGGGGATCATGCCGTCGCAGCTGGTGGCGGCGATCGGCAACCACGAGAGCTATGCCGCCGAGTCGTGGGAGACGCTGCGCGACCGGTTCCTCGACTTCGCCGGGCGCGATCGCGTGTACGGCGAGTACGTCCTGTCCGGCGGTGGCGGGGAGGTGCCGGTGCTGGTGATCGGGCAGGAGTTCCCCCGCCCGCCCGAGGTCGGCATGTCCGACGAGCAGGTCGCCTGGCTCGACGAGCGGCTGGACTACTGGACCGCGCGCAAGAAGCAGGTCATCGTCATGACCCACTTCCCGCTCGGCGACACCGTCTCGGCGTCGTGGATCCCGTGGTACCACGAGCACCACGAGCGCAACGCCGAGCTCACCGCCATGCTCGGCGACCACCCCAACGCGATCTTCCTGTCCGGTCACACCCACTACCCGTTCGAGCTCGGCGACTGGGCCGTCCGCCGGCGCGTGCCGGGCGGTCACCCCGACGGCTTCCTCGCGATCAACACCGGCGCCATGCACGTCGAGTGGGACGCCCGCGGCGAGAACACGGCCGGCATCGGCGAGGTCGTCACCCGCGACGTCAACCGCGGCCTCACCATCGACGTCTACGCCGACCGCGTCGTCATCGAGGCGCGCGACTTCGGCCTGGCCGGCGCCTCGGGCGAGAACGGCGTCAACGAGGTGCTCCGTCACCTCGAGGTCGGCAACCCGCTGCTGCACGGCCGGCCGCGCTGACCGCCTCCTGCTCGATGGGTGAGCGTCTGCTGTCGTCATAGCGACACCAGACGCTCACCCATCCATTAGCGTGGGTCGCGGTAGACCGGCACGATGCAGGGCGGCTCCGTGACCACTCCCCCGGACGGCGACGGCGACGGCGTGCGGCACGCCGCGCAGACGCTGCGCGCCGCGAGCGCTGCCCTGCCCGACTCCGCCGACCAACTCGACGCCCGGGTGCGCGGCATCGTCGAAGGCGCCGCGGGCGACGTCGAGAAGGCGGCTCGCCGCGTGGCGGCCGCGCGAGCGGACGGCCAGCAGGAACTCCTGGAGACCGCGCACGAGATCCGGCTGGCCGGCACCCGGATGACCGCCGCCCGCGAGGACGCGTTCGCCGAGGTCGCGCACGTGCTCGGCGAGTACGCCGACGAGATCGGCGCGCTCCTCCGCCCCGCCGACGGCGAGGTGCCGAGGGTCATCTCGATCCAGCCACCGGCGCCGCCGGAGAGCATGGAGACCACGGCCCATGACGCCGCGGTCGTGCAGCAGCACCTGCCGGACGCAGCGGCCCAGAGGCGGGCGATCAACCAAGTGGTCGCCCAGTTCCCGCCGAAACTGCAGGCACTGGCTCGGACGCTGCTGTTCGGGAGGTCGTCGCACGCCGTCCAGCGCCACGGCCATCATCTGCGGCGGGAGGATCAGGTTGCTCGTGTCCAGTGGCGCCTCGATCCCGCGGGGGTCGACCTCTGGCAGCTCCAGGCTGACGGAACCGTGTCGTCGCAGCGCTGGGACGGTGAGCAGCACCAGGTCGGCACCACGGGTGGTCATTACACCTCAGCAGCAGCGGTCGCAAAACCACTGATCGCACTTCTCACGGCCGCCGGGCGCACCCAGGCCGACTTGGACCGATATCTGGACGCCAAGGCGAAGGGCAGATCACGCATCAAGATCTTCCTGCCACCCGCCGACACTGGCATCACTCCGGAGGACGTCTACACGGCACGTGCGCCTGGCACCGACACGGATTCAGGCCAGCGCATGTGGAAACGGGCTCGTGAGGGGTCCATGGACGGGTGGGGCGACCCGCCAGCAGTACGCGACTATGACACCGTGACTCTCGGACGGCATCCAGGGAGCCTGATCATATTGGTGAACCGGCCCCACCAATCGTGGCGCCTGGTGACGAGCTACTTCATGGACGACCCCGAGCACCAGATGACCTATACGGAGCTGTGATGCAGATCAGCGAGAACTTCCGCGAGTGGCGGCAGGAGTTCAGCGACGGCGGAGGCGAGTTGCGTGATGTCTATGTGGAGGCGTGCGAGAACGTCCCGGAATGGTTGGCGAGCAACTTCAACGACATCCGTGCATTTCGTGACGAGTTGGCCGCGCACATTCGCGACTCGTCCGTCGGACCGTTCCCGTCGGAGACACAGTGGACGACTGACGAGATCCTCCGCGACCTCTGGTTCGACGTGTTCGGGGCCGAGCCACCACCGGGCGATCCGTACCCCGTCCCCCGCGAACGGTGGGGCCGGTACCGGATGACGACGTACATGGAGGGCATTCCGTACCGGCATCCCGAGCGTGTCCGTCCGGTGACGAAGGCCTGGCTCGACGCACGCGGCGTGACCATCGAGGATCTGGCGGCGTACTACGAGCCGGGCGCGGAGGTGGAGTACTCGCGGCCGGAGCCGCCGGGATTCCGCAAGCGGCTCGCCGAGCTGACCGCCGCCGGCCGCCGGTTCGGACCCGTGGAAGGCGAGTACGCCGCAGAGGCGCGCGCCGACCTGCTCGACGCCAAGCAGAGCTACCTCGACACCGGCCACGACGAGCAGGCCGCCGGCATCGACAAGATCCTCGCCGACCGGGAGCCGCGCGACGAGTGAGCCGGTACCCCGTCCCGTGATCATCAAGGATCGACCACGCTCCGATGGGGTCGATCCTTGATGATCACGGGACGCTCCCGGACCGGACTCAGGCGAGCGTGCTCAAACCGAACGCCACGCTGAAGCCGAGCACCGTCACCAGCCCGGTGGAGGGGCCACCGAACTCGTAGGCCTCCGGGACCATCGTGTCGGTGAGCATGGTGAGCAGCGCGCCCGCCGCGAACGCCTGGACCAGGGCGACCGTGCCGCCGCCGGCCTCGCCGACGAAGTACCAGCCGGCCCAGGAGGCGACGCCCGCCACCACCGTCGTGCCGGCCCACAGCGTCAGGATGGACCGTCGCGACGTGCCGGACCTCAGCAACCCCGCGGTGGCCGACATCGCCTCGGGCAGGTTGGACAGGAATACCGCGGCCAGCATCGCCACGCTCACCCCGGACCCGGCCGCGAGTGTCGTCCCGAGCACCACCGACTCCGGGATGCCGTCCAGCACCGTGCCGAACGCGATCGCCGCACCCGTGCCGCCGGCCTGCGCGCCGGTGGAGCGCTTGCGGTCGGCGCCGCCGAGACGGTCGATCAGCAGGTCACCGGCGTAGAACGCGACGGCGCCCGCGGTGAGGCCGGCGAGCAGCACCCAGCCGTTGCTCTCGTCGAACGCGTCCTCGACGAGATCGTAGGCGACGGCGCTGATCAGCACGCCGGCGCCGAACGCCATGACCAGCGCGACCAGCCGCTGCGGCAGCGGCCGCGCCATGACGACCAGCGCGCCGATGACCAGCGACGAACTGGCCAGCAGCCCCCACAGCAACGCGCTCACAGCACGTGACGATAGCGGCCGCGGCCCGCGACGACCTCAGATTTCGATCACCTCGACGACCCGGACGACGTCGGCGAAGTCGGCGGGGTTGCGGGTCAGCAGCGGCAGGTGGTGCGCCGCGGCGGTCGCGGCGATCTGCAGGTCCATCCGCCGTGGGCGCGGGTTGCGCCCATTGCGCCGCACGACCGCCGCCAGCGTCCCATAGAGTCGGGCCGCGTCGACGTCGAAGGGCAGGATCTCAAACGCGGTCAGCGCCCGCTCCAACCGCCTCGACCGGGCCAGCCGCTCGACCGGGTCGTCGACATCGAGGCCGTAGGACAGTTCGGCGATGGTGACGGTGCTCAGCGCGCCAGGGGCGGAGGCGTAGGCCCCGAGGTCGATCGAACCCATGTCGATCACTACCGAGGTGTCGAGCAGGACGCTGGAGATGGCGGTCACCGGCGCTTGGCCCGCTCCCACGGATCCTCCAGCGGGTCGTCGGGGCCGAAGATCTCGTCGTCGGCGCGACGCTCGGCCCGCCACCTCGCGGCGTCGATCGGCGGCAGCCGGCGGAACTCCTCCTGCAGCTCGCCGAGGGTCGGCCGGCGACTGTCAGGTGCTCCCGCCTGGTGCGGGATCAGGTCGGCCACCGGCACCCCACGCCTTGTGACGACGAAGGACTCACCGGCCTCGACGCGGCGGATGATCTCCGCGTTGTCATTGCGCAGCTCGCGCTGCCCGATCACCTCGGTCATAGCACAACTATAGCACTCGTGCTACATATGTGCTACGTCAGCGCGGGTGCGTCCAGCGTCAACGTCCCCGCGTCGGCATCCAGGGTCGCGGGCACGCCGAGGGGGATGGTGATGGTCGAGGGGCCGTGGCCGAAGCCGAGCTCCGTCACGATCGGCACGCCCAGCGGACCCAGCCGGTCCAGCATCAGCTCCTCCACCGGCTCGCAGTCGTGCCACGATCCCAGTGCGATGCCGGCGACGCCGTCGAACCAGCCGGCCCGCAGTAGATGCGTCACGAACCCGTCCAGCCGGTAGGCCTTCTCCCCCACGTCCTCCAGCAGCACGATGCACCCGGCCGCCGACGGCCACCCCGTCGGAGTGCCGATCTCGGCGGCCAGCAGCGCCAGGCAGCCGCCCACCGTCACGCCGGAGGCTACGCCCGGCACCAACGCCCGCGCCGACGACGCCCCCAACACCCGCGCCGCACGCGACGACGGCTCGAACAGCATCGATCGCAACGCCGACGCCGTCGACGACGACGTCACGAACGCCTCCGTCCCCACCATGGGGCCGTGCACGGTCGCCACGCCGAGCAGCCGGGCGAACGCCGAGTGCAGCGCGGTGATGTCGCTGTAGCCGACGAACACCTTGGGCTCCACGGCCGCCATCGCCTCCCAGTCGATCAGCGACGACACCCGCTGCACCCCGTACCCGCCGCGGGCGCACAGGACCGCCGCCACCGACGGGTCGCACCACGCGTCCTGCAGGTCGCGCGCACGGTCGGCGTCGGACCCGGCGAGGTAGTCGAACGACGGGTGGACGTCCAGGACGTGCGGCATGACGACGACGTCCAGCCCCCAGGAGCGCAGCACCTCGCACCCGGCGTCGAGCCGGTCCTTGGGCACCGGGCCGGACGGTGCGACGACGGCGACGCGGTCGCCGGGAACGAGCCGGCGCGGCCGCCGCAGCGCCGCCGTCACGACGCCGCCGTGAAGCCGAAGACCTTCGCGTACAGCGCCAGCTCCTTCTCCAGCGCCGTCACGATGGTCTCCTTCCGGCGGAAGCCGTGCTGCTCGCCCTCGAAGGTGACGTACTCGTGCTCGACCCCGAACTCGGCCACGCGCTCGGCGAACCGCGCCGTCGGGCCGGGCGGGCAGACCTCGTCCTCCAGCCCCTGCAGCAGCAGGAACGGGACGGTGAACTTCTCGGGGACGTTGATCGGCGACCGCTCGCGGTACCGCTCCTCCGTCTCGGGCCACGGCCCGACCAGGCCCTCGAGGTACTGCGACTCGAAGTCGTGCGTCTCGCCGGTGCGGAACGCCACCAGGTCCAGCACGGGGTACATGATCGTCGCGCAGGCGAACACGTCCGTGAACGCCAGGGCCGCCGCCGCCGTCCAGCCGCCGGCCGAACCCCCGCGGATCGCCAGCCGCGCGCCGTCGGCGATGCCCTCGTCGACCAGCGCCTTCGCCGCGGCGACACAGTCCTCGACGTCGACGATGCCCCAGGTCTCGCGCAGCCGCTCGCGGTACTCGCGGCCGAACCCGGTGGAGCCGCCGTAGTTGACCTCGACGACGCCGAGGCCGCGGCTGGTGAAGAACGCGACCTCGAGATCGTGCACGATCGGCACCCGGCCGGTCGGCCCGCCGTGCGCGAACACGATGAACGGCGGCTTCTCACCGCCGACGCCACCGAAGCGCAGCCCCGAGGGCGGGTACACGATGGCGTGGACGTCGCGCCCGCCCGGCCCGGCGAAGGTCCGCGCCTGCGGCAGCGGCAGCGACGTCACCGGCACGGACAGCACCGACGGCACCACCGCCGACACCGCACCGACCGACGCCTCGACCACCTCGAACGGCCGCACCGGCGACGCCGCGACCCCGTACACCGTCCGCCCGGACACCGCCAGCGTCGGCGCCCACTCGGTGTGCTCGTCCTCGAGCAGGTCGTAGAGCAGGCCGGTCGTGGTGTCCAGCAGGTTCAGCCGCGCCTCCGCCCGGCCGCGGATCACGGCGACCTCGCCCTCGCCGATCGGCACGAACCAGCGCAGTCCCACCTGCCACAGCGGCCCGGCGAACTCCTCGGCCCGCTCGCACAGCACCTCCGGCTCGGTGCCGCCGTCCTCCGTCAGCCGCACCCGGTGCAGGTTCCACCAGCCGGTCCGATCGGTCGCGATCAGCAGGGCATCCGGCGCCTCCCACTCGGCCTGCGCGATCGACTCCGACGGCCCGCCGGCGACGGTGACGGGCTCGCCCACCGAGCCGTCGGGCAGCACCGCCGCCACCCGCAGCCGCGTCCCGTCCCACGGCATGTTCGGGTGCTCCCAGCCGATCCACGCCAGCCGCCGCCCGTCCGGCGAGGGCCGCGGGCAGGCCAGGAAGTGGGTGTCCTCGACAAGCACCCGCACGTCGCCGGAGCCGTCCAGCGGCACGGCCACGAGCGCGCGCCGCAGGTCCGTCGGCGCGGGGCCGGTGTGCTCCTCGCGGACGCACCAGATCTCGGTGCCCGACGGCGCCAGCACCGGCTCGGCGTACCGCAGCCCCGACGGGATCGACGGCGACGGCGTCAGCGGCGCCGGCTCGTCGCCGGAGCCCGGGACGAACCGGTACAACCGCTGGTCGGAGTACTCGGCGAACACGACGGCGCCGTCGGGCGCCACCACGTACGCCAGCCCGCCGTACTCGTGCACCCGGGTGCGGACGTTCCAGGGCGCCGGCAGCACGACCTCCGGCTCGGCGGCGCCGTCGGGCAGCCGCAGCAGCGCGACCCGGCCGCCCTCCGCCGGCTGCGGGCGCACCCACCACAGGGCGCCGCCGGCATGGCTGACCCAGCCGGGACGGCCGTCGTTCTCGGCGACGATCTCGGCGGACACCGGCGACGGCCAGCTGCCGTACGGTGCGGTCTCGGGCACAGGGCTCTCCCAGCAGAAGACGAGGTCAGGTGGTCAGGAAGCGGTCCAGCACACGGACGCCGAACTCCAGCGCGTCGACGGGCACCCGCTCGTCGACGCCGTGGAACAGCGCCGAGTAGTCCAGGTCCGGCGGCAGCCGCAGCGGCGAGAAGCCGTAACCGGTGATGCCGAGCCGGGAGAACTGCTTGGCGTCGGTGCCCCCGGCCATGCAGACGGGGACGACGTGCGCGTCGGGGTCCTCGGCCCGCAGCGCGTCGGCCATCGCGGCGAACGTCGGCGACGCGGGGTCGGCGGACAGCGCGACCTCGGCGTGCTCGTACTCCCACGTGACCGCGGGCCCGATCAGCGACGCGATGGTCGCCTCGAACTCGTCGCGGGCGTCGGGGACGACGCGGCCGTCGACGTACGCCGTCGCCGTCTCCGGGATGACGTTCACCTTGTAGCCGGCGCTCAGCATGGTGGGATTCGTGCTGTTGCGCAGGACGGCAGCGACCAGCTCGCGCGCCGCGCCGAACCGCGCCACCGTGCCGTCGACGTCGTCGAGGTCGACGGGCACGCCCAGCGCCGCACCGATCGCCTCCAGCGACGCGCGCACCGTCGGCGTCAGTCGCACGGGCCACCGGTACTCGGCCAGCCGGTGCACCGCCCCGGCCAGCGCCGCCACCGCGTTGTCGTGGTTGACCCGCGACCCGTGCCCGGCCCGGCCCTTCGCCGTCAGCTTCAGCCAGGCGGTCCCCCGCTCGCCGGCCGCGACGGGGTACAGGCGCCGTCCGCCGGCGTGGAAGGTGTAGCCGCCGGACTCGCTGATCCCCTCGGTGACGCCCTCGAACAGATCGGCGTGCTTGGTCACCAGCCACGTGGAGCCGTGCTCGGCGCTGGCCTCCTCGTCGGCGGTGAACGCGAGGACGACGTCGCGAGCCGGCCGGCGGCCCTCACGCGCCCAGGCCCGCACGACGGCGAGCATCATCGCGTCCATGCCCTTCATGTCGATGGCGCCGCGGCCCCACAGCATGCCGTCGCGGACCTCGCCGGAGAACGGGTGCACCGACCAGTCGGCGGCCTCGGCCGGCACGACGTCGAGGTGACCGTGGACGAGGATCGGGTCGCGGCCGGGGTCGGTGCCCTCGACGCGGGCGACGACGTTCGCGCGGTTCGGCGCCGACTCGATGAGCATGGCGTCGATGCCGGCCTCGCCCAGCTTCTCGGCGACGTACTCGGCGGCCGGCCGCTCCCGGCCGGTGCCGTCGCCGGGGTTCGTGGTGTCGATGCGGATGAGGTCGGCGGCGAGGGTCAGGACGTCGGGCTCAGCCATAGTGGTTCTCGATGCCGTTCGAGATCAGGGTGGTGACCGCCTTGAAGCAGCGGATGAGGTCGTACGCGGTGGCGGCGGTGTAGCGCACCCGGCGCCCGGCGACGCGTTCCACCGTCGGGACCATGCCGGCGAAGTCGGCCAGCTGGGTGGCGTCGACCTCGATCTCGACGGTGAACGGCCCGCGGCCGGTGGCCGGCTCGTGCCGGACGGCGAGCGCGGCGGCCGCCTTCGCCTCGGCGCGGATGTCCTCGAACGTGCGCGCGGGCGGGCGGCAGCGGGCCGCGTATCGCGACACGTAGTCCTTGACGGCGGCGGTGCGGGCCAGCGGCGCGTACGTGGCGGCGTCGGCGCAAGCGCGGTCGTCGCCGGTGACCAGCACCACCGGCGTGCCGTACTCGGCCGCGACCAGCGCGTTGAGCCGGCCCTCGCTGGCGGGGTCGCCGTCGACCCAGACCCCGGTGATCGAGTTGGGCAGGTAGGTGTGCGCCAGGACGCCCTCGGCGCCGGCGCCCGCGTGGTAGCCGAGGAAGACGACGCCGTCGACGTCGCCGCTCTGGATGCCCTCGACCATGGTCAGCGCCTTGTGCCGGCCGGTGATCATGGTCGCCCGCTCGTCCAGCTGCTCCAGCAGCAGGTTGCGCATGGTCGCGTGCGCCTCGTTGACCAGCACCTCGTCGGCACCGCCGTCGAAGAGCCCGGCGATGGCGCCGTTGACGTCGGAGGTGAACATCGCCCGGCAGCGCTGCCACTGCTCCGTCCCGGGCTCGACGTCCGCGGGCCAGGTGACGCCGGTCGCCCCTTCCATGTCCGCCGAGATCAGCACCTTCATAGGGGGCTACGGTAGCTGGTCTCCCCCCTCGCGCGGCGGACGGTCCTCCGCGCCGAACCGCCGGGTGAGGTCTCCCAGCAGCGTCTTGAGCAGTTCCGCCAGCGCCGCGCGCTGTGCGTCGTCGAGGCCGTCGAGGAGGGTCTCCTCGTGCTCGAGCAGCGCGGCGACGACCCGCTCGTTCAGCGCCCGCCCCTCGTCGGTGAGGACGACGACGGCCGAACGCCCGTCCGCCGCCGACCGCTCGCGCCTGACCAGCCCGGCCGCCTCGGCGCGGGCGATCCGCTGCGAGACCGCGCCCGCGGTGACGAAGCTGCGCGCGGCGATCTGCCCGGGCGTCAGCCGGTACGGCGGCCCGCTGCGGCGCAGCGTGCTGAGCAGGTCGAGCGTCGGATTGTCGATGCCGAGCCGCTCGAGCGTCCGGCGGCGGTCGTCGGCGAGCAGCTGGCCGACCCGCCAGATGCGGGTGATGACGCCGATCGACCCCGCCGGGACGCCGGGCAGCTCGCGCCGCCAGGCCGCCTGGATGCGGTCGGGACCGTCGTCGGCCTCTTCGGGGTATGGTGTCATCGGCAGATACTTTAGCACTAAAGGAGTTTGCGATGAGCGCACGCACGATCGTGGTCACCGGCGGCGGCACCGGCATCGGCCGGGCCGTGGCCGCGGGCTTCGCGGCCGCCGGCGACACCGTCGTGGTGACCGGGCGGCGCCGTTCGAAGCTGGACGAGACAGTCGCCGACCTCGGCCCGAAGAGCAGCGCGGTCGACTTCGACGCCTCCGATCCGGCCGCCGTCGCCGAGGCGCTGGACCGGCTCCCGGCGACCGTGGACGTGCTGGTCAACGCGGCCGGAGGCAACACGGCCTTCGGCCGGCCCGCACCGGAGCCGGGCGACCTCGCCGCCGTCGCCGCGGCGTGGCGGGAGAACTTCGACGCCAACGTGCTGACGGCGGTGCTCGTGACGACGGCCCTGCTGCCCCGGATGCCCGAAGGCGGCCGCATCGTCAGCATCAGCTCGATCGCGGCGCGCCGAGGCGGCGGCAGCTACGGAGCGGCCAAGGGCGCCGTCGAGTCGTGGACGGCGTCGCTCGCGGCCGACCTCGGCCCGCGCGGCATCACCACGAACGTGGTCGCGCCGGGACTGACCGCGGGCACCGAGTTCTTCCAGGGCCGGCTCACCGACGAGCGGCGGCGCAAGAACATCGCCGAGACCATGACCGGCCGCGCGGGCACCGTCGACGACGTCGCGGCGGCCGTGCACTACCTGGCCTCACCCGCCGCCGGGCACGTGACGGGGCAGGTCCTGCACGTCAACGGCGGCGCCTACCTCGGACGTTGAGACGCCTTCCGCGACGGTGACGCCCTTGGCACGCTGGGAGCGAGCCAGTGCGCCCGATTCGCCCCGATTCGAGGAGCGCCGCAGCGTGCCAAGGCTCGATGGCGTGCACGAACGGCATCGAAGCGAGACCTCTGCTCGTGTCGGGAGCACGTCACCCGCCGGGGTACCGCATGGCGGCTCCGATCGCTGGGCATCCGGTTCTCACGCGAGTGAGGTGGCCCACTGACGAGTGATGATCCAGCCCGACCGGCGGCCGGCCTACGGGGCGACGACCTCGACCTCGTAGCCGTCGTCGTTCTCCATGTAGGCCGCGTAATGGTGCGGGCCGCCGGCGTGCGGGTGGCGGTCGGCGAACATGAGGTGCCAGCCGTACGCCGGCGCCTCGGACACGATGCGGTCGACCATCCACTGCTCGGGCACCGCCAGCGCCAGGTGGTTGAGGCCCGGCGCCTTGCGGTCGTAGGCGACCCAGCTGAGGTCCGGCGAGCACTCGATGACGACGTACGGGCCGCCTCCGGGCGCCTGCCAGGACCGGCCGTTCTCCCAGGCCTGGAAGAGGGTCCAGCCGAGCCGCTCGAACAGCCAGCCGAACGAGCGGGTGGCGGCGTCGAGGTCGCGGACCCAGATCTCGATGTGGTGCAGGCCGGTGGACGGCGTGCTGGACGGCGCGAGCGAGGAGTCGTCGACCGACGGCTCGGGTGCCCGCTGGTACTGCTCCGGCTGCTGTGGAGCCGCCGGCGCGGCCGGCTGGACGTAGGAGGGGTCGAGCGCACGCAGCACCGGGTCGAGCTCGTTCACCGCGGAGTCGGTGAGCGGGTCGTACGCCTGGGTGTCGTACTGGCTGGTGCCGTGCGCCGTGCCGTGGGCCGTCCCGTGGGAGGTCTCGTAGTAGGGCGCCGGGTACGACGGGTTCGACGGCGGGCCGGCCGGGCTCGGCGGCGGGCCGTAGCCACCGCCGGCGGGCGGCGGCATGACCGGCGGCGCGGCG
>NZ_QUAL01000023.1 GCF_003579925.1 Jiangella rhizosphaerae
GCGGGCGGCTGGGCCACCGGGGGCGCGACCGGGGCGCCCATGACGGGGGCACCGGCGGGAAGGCCCGGGGTGCCGGGCGGCAGCCCGGGGCCCTGCGCGTAGGCGTTCGCCGGCACCTGCTGGTGCTGCTGCGACTGCTGCGCGGCGGCCTTGCGGCGCGATCGCAGCTCCGCCGCGGCGGCGTCGAGCCAATCGTCGACGTCGTCCATGACGTAGCCCTCGCGCATGCGGACGACCTTGAACTCCTCGGCCTCGATCTGCTCCGGGGTCACGCCACGCCCCGAGGGCCGCCCCTCGAGCGCATCGATCACCAGGTCGACGAAGTCGTCGACGGCGTCCAGGTCATAGCCCTCACGCATACGAGTGGTGCGGAACTCAGGCTCACGACTGACGGCCACCAGGTGTCACTCTCCTCCCGAACACAGAACGGCCGGTACGGGGCGATTTCCCGCACAGTGAGTCCAGCCAGCTCACTGCCCGAGAAGCCGATATCCCCCGAGACCGGCCGAGCAAAGCGCAATGCATACTAATCACCAACGGTAGCCAACTGACCACACGCCCCGTCGATGTCGCTTCCGCGGGTGTCCCTGATGGTGACCGGAACACCCCGCTCTTCCAGCGCGGCGACGAACGCCGCCTCGTCCTCGGGCCGCGACGCCGTCCACTTCGAGCCGGGCGTCGGGTTCAGCGGAATCGGGTTGACGTGCACCCAGCCGCGGCCGCGCTCGTTGAGCAGCTTCCCGAGCAGGTCGCCGCGCCACGCGTGGTCGTTGATCTCGCGGATCAACGCGTACTCGATGGACACCCGGCGGCCGGTCTTCTCGAAGTAGCGGCGCGCGGCGTCGAGCGCCTCGCCGACCTTCCAGCGGGTGTTCACCGGCACCAGCTCGTCGCGCAGCTCGTCGTCGGGGGCATGCAGCGACAGCGCCAGCCGGACGCCCAGGTTCTCATCGGCCAGCTTGTCGATGGCCGGCACCAGCCCGACGGTGGACACCGTCACGCCGCGCCGGCCGATGCCCAGGCCCGACGGAGCGGGGTCGGTCATGCGGCGCACGGCGGTGACGACGGCCTTGTAGTTGGCCAGCGGCTCGCCCATGCCCATGAAGACGACGTTGGTGACCCGTCCGGTTCCCCCGGCGATCTCGCCGTCAGCCAGCATGCGCTCGGCCGCCACGACCTGCTCGATGATCTCGGCCGCCGACATGTTGCGGGTCAGCCCTTGCTGACCAGTGGCGCAGAACGGGCAGTTCATGCCGCAGCCGGCCTGGCTGGACACGCAGAGCGTGACCCGCGGCCGGTCGCCGGTGTAGCGCATGAGCACGCTCTCGACCAGCGCGCCGTCGAACAGCCGCCACAGCGTCTTGCGCGTGGTGCCGCCGTCGGTCTCGAGGTGCCGGACGGCGGTGGTGAGCGTCGGCAGCATGGTCGCCGCCAGCGTGTCGCGCACGGCCGCCGGCACGTCCGTCATCTGCGCGGGGTCGTTGACGTGGCGGGCGAAGTAGTGCCGGGAGAGCTGGTCGGCCCGGAAGGGCTGCTCCCCCAGCTCGGCCACCGCCTGGCGGCGGGCATCGACGTCGAGGTCGGCGAGATGGCGGGGCGGTTTGCCACGCCGGGCAGGAACGAGCGTCAGCTCACCGGGTCTGGGCATGATGGCGACCATTGTCCCACGTTCGCCGCGCTGATGACGTATGTCGAGGTCGAGGGGACCGATCGGCCGGTCGGCCGCCGCCTGAACGCCCGAGTTCCGGGTCGTCGATCTCGTTCGCCGGGGGCTCCCCGTCCCCCTGCTGCCCATTCTCTCAGCCGCGCAACCGCGCCTCAAGCGGACCAATGGGGCGCTACGCGCCGACGCGGATCCGCTTGACCCGCGGCTGCGCGGCCAAGAACGGGCAGCTATCAGGGGGACGGGGAGGATGTGGGCACGCCTCACGCTTGGCGTGCCCGTTTCGCGTGCTTTGTCGGGCGGCGGCGCGCGATGATCATCCAGGATCGTCTACATCACGAGGATTTCGCGAGCATCAACACCCCTACAGCCGTGGTGATGCTGGGGTAATCCTCGTGATGGCCCCCGAATGGCGGCGAAATCTCACCAAGTGGACGCTCAACGACACCAACGCCACACAGAAGCCGGCCGAACGCCCAAGGAGTCGTCGCCGCTCTTCCCCCGTCCCCCTGATAGCTGCCCGTTCTTAGCCGCGGGCGCGCGGGTCAAGTCCAAGGCCCCCAACCCGAAGCGAACAGCACACAGTCAGAGGCCGCGGACTTGAGGCGCGCGCCCGCGGCCAAGACGATCGGGCAGCAGGGGGACGGCCAACGCCACAAGCAACGGCCAACGCAGCCGCCGGAGGCCTCAGGCTAGGCCGTGACGACGTACTCGAGCACCAGCCAGACCAGTGGGGCGGTCGGCAGCAGGGAGTCGAGGCGGTCCATGAGGCCGCCGTGGCCGGGCAGCAGCTGGCTCATGTCCTTGATGCCGAGGTCGCGCTTGATCAGCGACTCTCCCAGGTCGCCCAGGGTGGCGCCCACGACGCCGACCACGCCTAGCACGACCCCCGTCCACCATGGCGCGTCGAAGGCGAACACGGCCACCAGGACGGCCGCGCCGACGCCGAGGAGCAGCGAGCCGCCGAACCCCTCCCACGACTTCTTCGGGCTGACGCTCGGCGCCATGGGATGCCGGCCGGCCAGCACGCCGGCGAACAGGCCGCCGGTGTCGGAGGCGACCACCACGACCAGCAGGGCGAACACCCGCCAGGCGCCGTCGTCGGGACGCACCATGAGCAGCGCGAAGCCGGCGAGGAACGGCACGTAGACGCTGGTGAAGATGCCCGCCGACACGTCGCGCAGGTAGCCCGGACGGGGGTCGCCCAGGCGCCAGGCGCAGACGGCGGCCACCGTCAGACCGAGGCCCACCAGCAGCGGCGAGCCGCCGCCGAGATAGGCACCGACCAGCATGAGGACGGTGCCGAGCACCACGGGCACGACCGGGACCTGGATCGACCGCGCGCCGAGCGCCGTCGCCAGCTCCCAGACCGCCACCACCATGACGACGACGACGAGGCCGGCGAACGCCGCCTCGAGCAGGAACAGGGAGCTGAGCACGACCGCGCCCAGGCCGACTCCCACCAGCGTCGCGGCCCGCAGGTCGCGGCCGGCCCGTCCGTGCCGGCGTGACCGGCTGCCCGTCGGCCCGTCCGTCATCACCACGTGTGTTGTCGCCGGCACCCTCAGACCTCGAGGAGCTCGGCTTCCTTGTGCTTGAGCAGCTCGTCGATCTGCTCGACGTAGGTCTTCGTCACCGTCTCGAGCTGCTTCTCCGCGCGCGCGACGTCGTCCTCGCCGACCTCGCCGTCGCGGGCCAGCTTGTCCAGGGTCTCCTTGGCGTGCCGGCGCACGCTGCGGATGGACACCCGGGCACCCTCGGCCTTCTCACGCGCGAGCTTGATGTACTCGCGGCGGCGCTCCTCGGTGAGGGCGGGCAGCACGACGCGCAGGATGTTGCCGTCGTTGGTGGGGTTGACGCCGAGGTCGGAGTCGCGGATGGCCCGCTCGATGGCCCCGAGCGAGCCCTTGTCGTAGGGCTGCACGGTGATCATGCGGGCGTCGGCCACGTGGAACGACGCGAGCTGGCTGACCGGGGTCGGGGCACCGTAGTAGTCGACCACGATCTTGTTGAACAGCGACGGGTGGGCGCGGCCCGTGCGGATGGAGGCGAAGTCCTCCTTGCCGACGGACACGGCCTTCTCCATCTTCTCCTCGGCCTCGAGGAGGGTCTCGTCGATCACCACTACTCCTTCGCTTGCTGTGTGGCGACGATCCTAGAGGACGCCGCAGGCGCTACCGCCCGTTCAGGCCTCGACGACCGTCTCGATGTTCGAGGCGACCAAGGTACCGATGGTCTCGCCCCGGATGGCACGCGCGATGCCGTTCGGTTCACCCAGTCCGAACACGACGATCGGCAGCTGGTTGTCCATGCACAGGCTGAAGGCCGCGGGGTCGGCGACGTTGAGCCGCTGCCGCAGGACGTCGGCGTAGGTGATGCTGCGGTACTTGCGGGCCGACGGGTCCTTGCGGGGGTCGGCCTCGTAGACGCCGTCGACGCCGTTCTTGCCCATGAGGAGACGGTCGCAGCCGATCTCCAGCGCACGCTGCGCGGCGACGGTGTCCGTCGTGAAGTACGGCATGCCCGCGCCGGCGCCGAAGATGACGACGCGGCCCTTCTCGAGGTGCCGGGCGGCGCGGCGCGGGATGTACGGCTCGGCGACCTGGCCCATGGTGATGGCCGTCTGCACCCGGGTGTCGACGTCGAGATGCTCGAGGAAGTCCTGCAGCGCCAGGCAGTTCATGACGGTGCCCAGCATGCCCATGTAGTCGCCGCGGGCGCGGTCCATGCCGTGATGCTGCAGCTCCGCGCCGCGGAAGAAGTTGCCGCCGCCGACGACGATGGCGACCTGGACGCCGTCGTTGACGACGACCTCGGCGATCTGGCCGGCGATGCCCTTGACGACCTCGGGGTCGACGCCGACGGCGCCGCCGCCGAACACCTCACCCGACAGCTTCAGCAGCACCCGCGTGGGCTGCCCTGCGGGGGCGTCGGGCACGGCAGAGGCCGGCACCGGTGCGGTCGCGTCTGTCTCCGTCACGGTGCCGGCCTCCTGTGCGTCGAGATGGGTGTCCTGGGCTCGCCGGGCCGTCAGGCTTCGAGGCGGACGATCCGCTGGACCGTGACGCCGGCCTCGGCCAGCACCGCGCCCACGGACTTCTTCGACTCCTTGACCGACGGCTGGTCGACCAGCACGGTCTCCTTGAAGAAGCCGTTGACCCGGCCCTCGATGATCTTCGGCAGGGCCTGCTCGGGCTTGCCCTCCTCGCGGGCGGTGGCCTCGGCGATGCGCCGCTCGTTCTCGACGACGTCGGCGGGGACCTCGTCGCGGGTGGCGTAGGTGGCCTTCAGCGCGACGACCTGCATGGCGGCGTCGCGGGCGGCCTGCTCAGCCGCCGCGGAGCCGTCGGAGGTGTACACGACGAACGAGCCCACCTGCGGCGGGAGGTCGGCGGCGCGCTTGTGCAGGTAGGTGGCGTACTCGCCCTCGACGACGGCCAGGCCGCCGATCTCGATCTTCTCGCCGATGACCGCGGCGGCGGCGTCGACGGCCTCGCCGACCTTGCGGCCGTCGGCCAGCGCCACACCGAGCAGCGCGTCGACGTCGGCCGGCTTGGCCTCGGCCGCGGCGGCGACGATGTCGGCGGCGAGCTTCTGGAAGTCGGCGTTCTTCGCGACGAAGTCGGTCTCACAGGCCAGCACGATCATGGCCGGGCCGTTGGCCGCGACCAGGCCGTTGGCCGTGGTGCGCTCGGCGCTGCGCTTGGCGGCCTTCGCCGCACCCTTGATGCGCAGGGCCTCGATGGCCTGGTCGAAGTCGCCGCCGGTCTCCTCCAGCGCCTTCTTGGCGTCCATCATGCCCGCACCGGTGGCATCGCGCAGCCGCTTGACGTCGGCCGCAGTGACGTTCGGCATCCTCACACTTCTCTCTGACTAGTTCGCTGGCGTGGTCTGGTGACCGGCCCGGGCGGACGTCCGGCCCGGGCCGGTGGTGTCGTCAGGCCTGCTGAGTGGCCGGCTCGTCGGCCGGCGCCGCCTCGGCCTCGGGGGCCGCAGCCTCGGCCTCGGGGGCCTCGGGAGCCGCCGCCTCGGGAGCCGCCGCCTCTGCGGCCGCGGGCGCCTCGGGCTGCGACTGCTGCAGCAGCTCCTTCTCCCACTCGGCCAGCGGCTCGTCGGAGGCCAGCTCCGCACCGTCGGCGGCCTCGCCACGCTGACCCGCACGGCCGAGCAGGCCGTCGGCGACGGAGTCGGCGACGACGCGGGTCAGCAGGCTGACCGCGCGGATGGCGTCGTCGTTGCCCGGGATCGGGTAGTCGACCTCGTCGGGGTCGCAGTTGGTGTCGAGGATGGCCACGATCGGGATGCCGAGCTTGCGGGCCTCGTCGACGGCCAGGTGCTCCTTCTTGGTGTCGACGATCCACACCGCGCTGGGCACCTTGGCCATGTTGCGCACGCCGCCGAGGGTGCGCTCGAGCTTGTCCTTCTCACGCTTGCGCATGAGAAGCTCCTTCTTCGTCAGACCGGAGCCGGCGACGTCGTCGAAGTCGAGCTCCTCGAGCTCCTTGAGCCGCTGCAGCCGCTTGTTGACGGTCTGGAAGTTGGTCAGCATGCCGCCCAGCCACCGCTCGGTGACGTAGGGCATGTTGACGCGGGTGGCCTGCTCGCGCACGGCCTCCTGGGCCTGCTTCTTCGTGCCGACGAAGAGCACCGTGCCGCCGTGGGCGACGGTCTCCTTGACGAACTCGTAGGCGCGGTCGATGTAGGACAGCGACTGCTGCAGGTCGATGATGTAGATGCCGTTGCGCTCGGTGAAGATGAAGCGCTTCATCTTCGGGTTCCAGCGGCGGGTCTGGTGCCCGAAGTGCACGCCGCTCTCGAGCAGCTGGCGCATGGTGACGACGGCCATGGCCTCGTCTCCTCCTCTCGCACCGGTCGCTTGCGCCCGGTGCGTTGTTCCGGTTCTTCGCGACGGGGGTCGGCCGCCGCGCCTGGTGCCCATCGGCCTACCGCCACCCGCCGTACGCTCTGTGGCGCACGTCAGGACCGACGGCGTAGGACCGTGCTCAGGGCACGCGAATTTGACCCAGGGGACCTGGGCCGCTCACCAGTGTACGGGACGGCCGCCCTCCACCTCCACTGAAGGACGGTCCCACAGGCCCACGTCCGCTCGCCCAGCCGCCTGCCGCGCCCGACACCCCGTTGATCTTGGAGTTGTTCGGGCATCTATCGGACATTTCACCCGGTAATTGCCGAACAACTCCAAGATCAACTCGTGTGAGCCGGCGGCGGTCGGGGGCATGGGCGAACTCAGCCCCGGCTGACCGCCCGGCGTTCACCGGCGGTTCACGGCGGTGCGGTTGGCTACCGGCGTGCTTCCCGCCCATCCGTTCGGCCCGCCGCTGGTCGCCACCGTCAGCGCCGACGGCGCGCAGGTCACGCTGCAGTGGGTCGCGGCCGACGACGACTGGGTGTCGCTGGGCGAGCACGTCGGCGCGTTCGACGTCCCGGACGCCGACACGTTGACCGGGGCCGAGCTGCTGGCCCGCTCCCCCGACGTCGCCGACTACCTGCTGGAGCACCTGACGGTGGTCCAGGACGGCACCGCCTGCGCCGGCCGCGCCGAGGTCGTCGATCCGCTGGGCGAGGGCGCGCGGCTGGTCTACGACTGCGCCGCGCCGGTCACCGAGGTGGAGCTGACGGTGTCGGCGCTGACGGACGTCAACGCGAGCTACCGGACGGTGGTGTCGACGGAGGGGTCGTCGGCGCAGACGCTGTTCACCGCCGACACCGCCACCCAGCGGTGGGACTTCACGGCCGGCGACGGGACGTCGTCGGCGCTGCCGCTGCTGATCGCGGCCGGCGCGTTGCTGCTCGTCGGCGCTATCGCGGGTCTGCTGTGGTGGCGGCGGTCGTCCGCCCACGGAGGCGCCGCGCACCCCGTCGAGGCTCCGGAGCCGGTCAGCGGTCCGTGACGCCGTGCAGGTGACAGGCCGCGGCCTGCTCCGGCCCGGTCGGCTGCAGCACGGGGTCGTGGTCGGGGCACGGCTCGAAGACCTTCGGGCAGCGGGTCCGGAACCGGCAGCCCGACGGCGGATCGGCCGGGCTGGGCACGTCACCGGTCAGGACGATCCGCTGCCGCGTCCGCTCGCGCGTGGGCTCGGGCACCGGGACCGCGGACACCAGCGCTTCGGTGTACGGGTGCGCCGGTGTGCCGGACACCGACGTGCCGGCGCCGATCTCGACGACCCGGCCCAGGTACATGACGGCGACGCGGTCGGCCACCTGCCGCACGGCCGCGAGGTCGTGCGAGACGAACAGGTACGTCAACCCGAACTCGCGCTGCAGCCGGACCAGCAGGTTCACCACCTGCGCCTGCACGGACACGTCGAGCGAGGCGATCGGCTCGTCGCAGACGACGAAGTCGGGCTCGCCGGCCAGCGCCCGGGCGATGCCGACCCGCTGCCGCTGGCCGCCGGAGAACTCGTGCGGGTACCGGCCGCCGTGGTCGGGGTTCAGGCCGACGACCTCCATCAGCTCGCCGACCCGGGACCGCCGGGCGGCCCGGCCGCGATGCAGGCGGTGGATGGCCAGCGGCTCGCCGATCGACTCGGCGACCGTGCGGCGCGGGTCCAGCGAGGCGTAGGGGTCCTGGAAGATCATCGCCGTGCGCCGCCGCAGCGCCCGCAGCTCGCGCCGTCCGGCCGCCGTCACGTCCAGGCCGTCGAACTCGACCGTCCCGCCGGTCGGCTCGACCAGGCGGAGCAGTGCGTTGCCCAGCGTCGACTTGCCGCAGCCGGACTCGCCCACCAGCCCCAGCGTCTCTCCGCGGCGAACCTCGAGGTCGACGCCGTCGACGGCACGCACCGGGCCGAAGTGGACCCGCAGGTCGCTGGCCCGCACGAGGACGTCGCTCATCGGCCGGCCACCTCCCCCGCGTAGAACGTCGCCGCCCGGTGCTCCGCGGCGCTGCCCGGCACGGAGAGCAGCGGCGGCGGCTCGGTCGCGCAGCGGGCGTCGGCGCGGACCGGGCAGCGGGGGTGGAACGCGCAGCCGGGCGGGAGGTCCGCGGGGTCCGGCGGCAGGCCGGGCATCGTCACCAGTTCGTCGCGCTCGCGTGCCGGCCGCGGGTCGTCGACCACCGGCAGCGCGCCGAGCAGCCCGCGCGTGTACGGGTGCGCGGGCCGGCCGAACAGCTCGTCGACGGCGCCCTCCTCGACGCAGCGCCCCGCATACATGACGACGACGTGGTCGGCGATGCCGGCGACCACGCCGAGGTCGTGGGTGATCCACACGACGCCCATGCCGTGCTCGTGCTGCAGCCGCTCGATCAGCTCCAGGATCTGCGCCTGGACGGTGACGTCGAGCGCCGTCGTGGCCTCGTCGGCGATCAGCACCCTGGGGTTGCCGGCCAGCGCGATCGCGATCATGACGCGCTGCCGCATGCCGCCGGAGAGCTGGTGCGGGTACGCGCGCAGCCGGGCCTTCGCGTCGGGGATGCCGACCTCCGTGAGCAGCTCCGCGGCGCGCGAGCGGACGCCGTCGTCGGACACCTTCTCGTGCGCGCGCAGCGCCTCGCCGATCTGCCGCTCGATGGTCAGGACCGGGTTGAGCGAGGTCATCGGGTCCTGGAAGACCATGCCGATGCCGGCGCCGCGGACCTTCCTGAGCTCCTCCTCGGAGCGGCCGATCAGCTCGGCGCCGTCGAACACCGCGCTCCCCCTGACGTCGGCGGTGCCGGGCAGCAGGCCGAGCAGCGCGAGCGAGCTGACGCTCTTGCCGGAGCCGGACTCGCCGACGACGGCCAGCGTGCGGCCCGCGTGCAGCTCGAAGGAGAGGCCGTTGACGACGCGGGCGGGGCCGCGGCGGGTGCGGAACGCGACGTGCAGGTCGTCGACGGCGAGCACGGGCGCGGTCATCGGGTCGCTCCCGAGGTCGCCATCGCCTGCCGTTGCCGCGGGTCGAGCACGTCGCGCAGCGCGTCGCCGAGCACGTTGAACGCCAGGACCGTCACGAAGATCGCCACGCCCGGGAAGACCGCCATCCACCAGGCCTGTTCGACGAAGCCGCGGCCCTCGGCGAGCATGCGGCCCCACGACGGGTCCGGCGGCTGGGTGCCCAGGCCGACGAAGCTCAGCGCGGCCTCGGACAGGATCGCGAACGCGAGGCTGATCGACGTCTGGACGATGATCGGCGCGGTCACGTTCGGCAGCACGTGCCGGCCGATGATGCGCAGGTCGCCGGCCCCGGCCGAGCGGGCCGCCCGCACGTAGACCTCCTCACGGACGCTGAGCACGCTGGCCCGGGTGATGCGGGCGAAGATCGGGGTGTAGACGATGCCGATCGCGATCATCGCGTTGGTCGAACCGGGGCCGAGGATGGCCAGCACCGCGATCGCCATGAGCATCGCCGGGAACGCGAACAGCACGTCCGACAGCCGCATGAGCACGTCGTCGACCCAGCGGCCGTAATAGCCGGCCAGCAGGCCGATCAGCACGCCGGCGACCAGCGAGATCCCGACGGCGACGGCGCCGACGCGCAGCGACACCTCCGCTCCGAGGATCACCCGCGACAGCACGTCGCGGCCCAGCTCGTCGGTGCCGAACCAGTGGTCGCCGCTGGGGCCCTGCAGCCTGTTGCTGACGTCGGTCGCGGTGGCGTCGTACGGTGCCAGCTGCTCGCCGAGAAACGCCGTCACGATGAGGACGACCAGCACTGCGGCCGCCACGATCGCCGTCGGGCCGCGGAACAGCAGCCGCAGCGTCTCTCCGGCCCTCATCGCGCGCTCCGGTACGTGATGCGCGGGTCCAGCCGTGCGTATGCGAGGTCCACGACCAGGTTGACCAGCAGGAAGATGACGGCGAACAGCAGCACGGCGCCCTGCAGCACCGGGTAGTCGCGCGACTCGACGGCCTGGAAGGCGAGCTGGCCGAGGCCCGGCCAGGCGAACACGTACTCGACGACGACCACGCCGGACAGCAGGTAGGCCAGCTGCACGCCGCCCACCGTCACCAGCGGGACCAGCGCGTTGCGCAGCACGTGCCAGGTGAGCACGTCGCGGGCGCGCATGCCCTTGGCCCGGGCGGTGCGGACGTGGTCCTGGCCGAGCGATTCCAGGACCGACGAGCGGACGAACCGGGTGAGGATGGCGCCGCTGGAGACGCCCGCGGTGATCGCCGGGAGGATCAGGTGCCGCAGCCAGTCGCCCGGGCTCTCGGTCAGCGGCGTGTAGCCGGCCGACGGCAGCCAGCCCAGCGTCCCGGCGAAGACGAGGATGAGCATGATGCCCAGCCAGAAGTCCGGCACGCTCAGCCCGGCCTGGCTGGAGAGGCTGGCGAACCAGTCGACCGGCTTGCGCGGGTTCAGGGCCGAGAGGGTGCCGAGCGGGATGGCGATGAGCAGGGCGACGACGATGGCTGCGAGCGCGAGGCTCAAGGTCGCGGGGACGCGCTCGGCGATGAGCGACAGCACCGTCTCGCCCGTGCGGAAACTGACGCCGAAGTCGCCGGTGAGGGCGTTGCCGATCCAGGTGACGAACTGGACCGGCACCGGGTCGTCGAGGCCGGCCCGTTCCCGCAGCGCCTGGTAGGTCTCGGGGTCGGCCTGCTGGCCGAGCGCGGCGCGGATGGGGTCGCCCGGCACCAGCTGCATGATCGCGAAGACCAGCACACTGACGCCGAGCAGCACCGCGACCGACTGTGCCAGCCGCCGCAGCGCATACCGCGTCACTCCGGCAGCCTCACGGTCTCGAAGTTGATCGCCTTGTCAGCGCGGACCTCGTAGCCCTCCAGGCCCGGAGCCCACGCGTGCACGACGTCGGGGTTGTAGAGGTACAGGTAGCTGACGTCGTCGACGATCAGCTCCGCGGCCTGGTCGTAGAGCGCCTTGCGGGCGTCCTGGTCGGTCTCGGCCGCCGCTTGGTCGAGCAGCTCGTCGACCTCGGGGTTGCAATAGCCCTGGAAGTTCGACGTGCCCTCGCAGACGTGCTGCGCGTGGTAGAAGCCGAACGGGTCCAGGTTGCCCAGCCAGCCGAGCAGGAACGCGTCGTAGTCGCCGGCGGCCTGCCGGTCCAGCCAGGTGGCGAACGCCTCCTGCTCGATGCCGACCTCGACGCCGACCTCGGCCAGCTGCGCCTGGATGACCTGCGCCGCCTGGATCGTCTCGGGGAACTCGTCGGTGACCATGAGGCCCATGGGCTGCGGGTTCGCCTGTGCCGTCGGCCCGATGAGGTCGGTCGCCTGGTCGGGGTCGTGCTCGAACGGCGCGTACTCGTGGTACCAGAGGCTCTGCTCCGGGATGGCGGTCTGGTTCGGGCGCGCCGCACCGAAGCGGGCGGCCTCGGTGACCTCGTCGCGGTCGATGCCGAAGGCGACGCCGCGGCGGAAGTCGCGGTTGTCGAACGGCGGGCGGGCCTGGTTCATCGCGAGGTACCAGTAGTCGACGCTCGGGGTGACGCCCAGCTCGACCTGGTCGTCGTCCTGCAGGCTCTCGATGTCCTGCGGCGGGACGTTGTCGGTCCAGTGGATGTCGCCGGAGCGAAGGGCGGTGAGCGCGGCGGCGGGTTCGCTGACGTACTGGAACTCGACGCCGTCGACGAGGGCCGGGTCGCCCCAATAGTCGTCGTAGCGGGCCAGGGTGACGCCGTTGGCCCCGGCCTCCTCGAGGGTGAACGGCCCGGTGCCGACGGCCGTGGTGGCGAGGTCGCTGGCCTCGCCCGCGCCCTCGGGGATGATCGCCATGCCCTTGAAGCCGCCGATGTTGTCCAGCAGCGCCGGCGTCGGCGTGGTGAGGGTGATGACCACGGTCTGGGGATCCGGCGCCTCGATGCCGGCGACGCTGGCGAAGCGGTAGGCGTTGGCCAGCTGCTCGTCGATGATGCGGTTGTAGGAGTAGACGACGTCCGCGGAGTCGAACGTGCTGCCGTCGTGGAAGGTGACGCCCTCGCGGAGGGTGAACGTCCAGGTGAGGCCGTCGTCGCTAGTCGTCCACTCGGTGGCGAGGCTGGGCTGGAACTCCCCCTCCGCGTCCGGGACGACGAGGGTGTCGTAGACGTTCTCGAGCACCTGGAAGCTGGCGTAGGCCTGGGTCTTGTGCGGGTCGAACTGGTCCGGCTGGGCCGAGATCGCGGCGACGAGGGTGCCGCCGTCGCCACCGCCGCCGTCCGGGGCGTCGCCGCCGTTCCCGCCGCCGGTGCCCGCCGGATCGTCGATGTCGACGTCGTCGCCGCCCCCGCACCCCGCGCTGACCAGCGCGATCGCCGCGAGTGCGGCCACATGACCGGCCGCGTGACCCCGGACCTTTCCACGATTCATGTCAGCACCCATACCCGTCTGCTCGCATCGTTCACATCGCTCTCGTCACACCCGTCTCACCCTCGACCCTTCCGGCCGAGGGGGTGGGGTCGTCCAGTCGAGCCCCGCCCGAGCCCTCCTTCGTTGCGACTTCGTGATGCACCTGTGAGCGGATCGCCCGGCGTGTCGCGTGCGTCGCGTTGTCCACAGCCCTGACGAATTCGCGGAGTTGTCCCCAAATCCGCTCCGGCCCCCTTCGGCGGCCCGTTTCGGCGCGGAGGCTCGCAGACATGAGCCCTCTACTCGCCGCCCTCCTCCCGATCGCCGCCCTCCTGGGCGCCGCACCGACCGCACCCGCCGCGCCGGCCGAGCCGGTGCCCACTGGGCATACGCCGGGCGCCGTCGGTACGGTCGTCGACCGAGCGGCCGACCCACCGCCGGCACTCCATGACGTCCTGTCCCCGTCACCGGGCGGACGCTGGGTCTATCCGGTCGGTCCACCGGGTGGGCCGGTCGAGGTCGTCAACGCATTCGACCCACCCGACCAGCCGTGGCTGGCCGGCCACCGCGGTGTCGACCTCGCCGCCACGGCGGGCGCCGAGGTCCGCGCCGCCGGACCTGGCACGGTCACCTACGCCGGGCCGCTCGCGGGCCGTGGTGTCGTCGTCATCGACCACGGTCAGCTGCGCACCACGTACGAGCCGGTGACCCCGGCCGTCACCGTAGGCAACGAGGTCGGCGCGGGGCAGCCCATCGGCACCTTGGAGGCGGCCGCGAGTCACTGCGCGCCCGCTGCTTGCCTGCACTGGGGCGCGCGCGAAGGTGAGCGGTACACCGACCCGCTCGCGCTGGTCGACGGCGGGCCGGTGCGGCTGCTCCCGCTCGGCCGGCGCACCCTCACCGGCGACCCACCTCCTCCGCCGTCGCAGCCGCCCGCGTCGCGCGGGCTGGCCTGGCCGGTCGCCGCGCCACGCATCACGTCGCCGTACGGCATGCGGGTCCATCCGATCACCGGCGTGCGCAAACTGCACGACGGCGTCGACCTCGCCGCCGCCTGCGGTGCGCCCATCCGAGCGGCCGCCGCCGGCCTGGTGACGGGCTCCGGCGACCGCGGGGCCTACGGTCTGCAGCTCACCGTCGACCACGGCCGCATCCGCGGCACCCCGCTCACCACGTCGTACAGCCACCTGTCGGCGTTCTCGGTGACCGTCGGCCAGGCGGTCCGCGCGGGCCAGGTGATCGGGCGGGCGGGCACGACGGGCCTCTCGACCGGCTGCCACCTGCACGTCATGCTCTACGCGGCCGGGCTGGTCACCGATCCGGTGCCCTGGCTGCCCCGGTCGTCAGGGTCGCCGATGACAAGTTACCTTGCCAAGGCGATTCGTGGAGCGTACCGTCGTTGACAGACCCCTCCATCGCACCCAGCGCCCGCAAACACGGGGTTTCCGACGACGACATGCTCCACGCCTATCGCTGCGCCATGCGCGCCGAGGACGAGAACGATGGGCTGATCATGCTGATCGGCCCGAGCCGCTCCGGCGCGCTGCTCGAGGTCGGCGTGATCCGGTCCGAGTTCGGCCCGGTCATCGTCCACGCGATGGCGGCGCGATCGAGATACCTGAGGTGGTGACAGACCATGCCCTATTCGATCGAGTACGTCTTGGCACATGCGGATGAGCTCGCGCGCCGCTTCGAGGAGCACGAGCCCGATCCCAGCAAGTTCAAGGACGCCCGCCCACTCGGCGACATCTACCGGGCCGTCCAGGCGCGAGCCCAGGCTGAGCGCGACATCCTCGACGCGGTCGGCAGGGCACGTGAGGCCGGTCTTCCCTGGTGGCTGATCGGGTCGTACCTCGGTACGTCCGGCGAAGCGGCGAGGCAGCGGTACGGCAAGCTCATCGCTGCCTGACTGGGTATCGGCGGCGTTTCGGCGCCGTCACATCCGGACGCATCGAGCGGAACCGGTTGTGCCGTGGATCACGACTGGGCACGCTGGAGCGATCCATTGATCTTCGGGGCACGCCTGTGTCCCTCGACCGCCCGCGTCCGGAGCTGACGTCCGCCATGTCCGTCCCCGTGTCCCCGACCTTCGACCGAAGCGAATCCGTGGTCTCCCTTCCGTTGCGGGACGCACCGCCGTCGACGACCTCGCGGCCGGCCCTGGGGCTCGCCGAGAAGCGGCGCCACGGCCTGCCGGTCCTGCCGCTCGCGTTCGGCGAGGCGGGCCTGCCGGTGCACCCGGCGCTGCGCGAGGCGCTGGCCATCGGGAGCAGCCGGAACGCGTACGGGCCGGTGGCGGGGACGGCGGAGCTGCGCGAGGCGGCGGCCGGCTACTGGGCGCGTCGCGGTCTGCCGACCGACCCCGACCTGGTGGTGGCCGGTCCCGGGAGCAAGCCATTGCTGTACGGGCTGCTGCTCGCTCTCGACGGCGACGTCGTCGCGCCGTCGCCGGGCTGGGTGAGCTACCGGACGCAGGCGCGGCTGACGGGTCACCGCCCCATCCACGTCCCGACGGCGCCAGGTCAGGGCGGCGTGCCGCGGCCCGACCTCGTCGCCGACGCCGTGCTGGCGGCCCGGGCGGCCGGCCGCACGGTCCGCAGCATCGTCGTCACGACGCCGGACAACCCGACCGGGGACGTCCCGTCGCGCAGCACCATCGAGCAGATCGCCCAGGTGGCTCGCCAGCTGGACCTCGCCATCGTCTCCAACGAGATCTACCGCGACCTCGTCCACGATCCCGGCACGTTCGTGCACAGCCCGGCCGAGTTCGCGCCGGAACGGACGATCGTCACCACCGGGCTGTCGAAGAGCCTGGCCCTGTGCGGCTGGCGGCTCGGGGTCATGCGGCTGCCCGACAGCCCGCTCGGCCGGTCGCTGCTGGCGGACGTGCTGGGCGTCGCGAGCGAGGTGTGGTCCAGCCCGGCGGCGCCGGTCCAGTACGCCGCCGCGTACGCGTTCGGCGAGCCCGAGGAGCTGACCGAGCGGGTCGAGCGCAGCCGTCGCCTGCACGGAGCCGTGGTCCGGGCAGTCGCGGACCGGCTGCGGCGCGCGGGCGCCGTCCTGCCAACTCCGAGGGCCGGCTTCTATCTCTACCCGGACTTCGGCGGCTGGAGCGGCTACCTCCAGCGTGAGCACGGCATCACCACCGGCCGGCAGCTGGCGGCCCACCTGCTGGACGCGTACGGCCTCGGCGGACTGCCCGCGGCCGACTTCGAGGGCGGCCGCGACGCGCTGCGGCTGCGCCTGGCGACGAGCCTCCTCTACGGCGACACCGACGTGCAGCGCTACGCCGCCCTCGCGTCCGACGACCCCACGCGGTTGCCCTGGATCCGCGCGCACCTCGACCGCCTCGACGAGATCCTCACCGACCTCGCCCGGCACGCCGACCCGGTACAGGCCCGCGGTCTGGCCTGCTGACTCGGCCCGGCGACAGCCATGGAGGGCCCACTGCCGCACGGTAGGGACCTGGTCCGGGACCGACCGGGTGCTCGGCGAGGAGGTGCGGGCAGCGGCGATGGCGCCTCAGGCGCGGGGGTGCGCCTGCTGGTAGGCCTTGCGCAACCGCTCGACCGAGACGTGGGTGTAGATCTGCGTCGTGCCGAGCGAGGCGTGGCCGAGCAGCTCCTGGACGCTGCGCAGGTCGGCGCCGCCTTCGAGCAGGTGCGTCGCCGCGGTGTGGCGGAGTCCGTGCGGGCCGAGGTCGGGTGCGCCGGGCACCGCACGCAGCCGGTTGTGCACGACCGTGCGGGCGGTCCGCTGATCGAGCCGCCGGCCGCGGACCCCGACGAACAGCGCCGGGCCGGCCGCGGGCGTGGCCAGCGCCGGACGACCGGTGCGCAGCCACGCGTCCAGCGCTTCCGCCGCCGGCACGCCGTAGGGCACGGTCCGCTCCTTGCGGCCCTTGCCGAGGACGCGGACGACCCGCCGCCCGTCGTCGAGGTCGTCGACGTCCAGGCTCACCAGCTCGCCGACCCGGATGCCGGTCGCGTACAGCAACTCCAGCAAGGCATGGTCGCGCAGGTTGACCGGGTCGCCGTCCGAGGCGTCGTCGGCGGCGGCGTCCATCAGCGTGGCGGCCTCACCTGCCCGCAGCACCTCGGGCAGCGCCCGGCGCGTCTTCGGCGTGGCGAGCACGGCGCCGACGTCCTCGGGCAGCAGCCCGGTGCGGTGGGCCCAGGCCGTGAAGACCCGCGCCGCCGACGCACGACGGGCCAGCGTCGCGCGGGAACGGCCGCGCGTGCTCTGGCCGGCCAGCCAGCTGCGCAGCGCGGCGAGGTCGAGCTGACCGACCCGGGTGCGACCGAGCCGCGCCAGATGCGTCATCAGCGAGGCGACGTCACCGGTGTAGGCGCGGACGGTGTGCTCGGACCGGTTGCGCTCGGCCGCCAGGTGCCGGGCGAACTCCGCGACGGCGCCAGCCAGCGCCTCGGGCAGATCCTCGTCGGCGTCCATCGACACTCCTCGTCTCGGGCCGTGCACAGGGACTCCGTCGCTCCGGTCGCCGCACGGCGCCCGGACCGGCGACTCGTGAGAGCCCTCAGCCCCCAGTCGTCGCCGGTATGCACGGCCCTCCACCTGCCTCCAGGATCGCCCGGCGGCGCCGCCTCCGCGTGCCGCCACGCGGAGGCGGCGGGTCGCGACCGTCAGTCGTCGAGGACGAAGGTGACCTCCATGGCCACCTGGTAGGCGACGATCTCGCCGTCGCGGATCTCGACCTTCTGGTCCTTGACCCACGCGCCGGAGACGTTGCGGAGCGTCTGGTTGGCCCGTGCGATGCCCACCCGGACGGCGTCGTCGAAGCTTGTCTCAGACCGCGCGCTGATGTTCGTGATGCGTGCGACAGAGCCCATGAGCGGTTCCCCTCTCCTGTCGGCGCCGCCCGATCGGCGTGGCGCCTCGTTTCCGTTCCCTTGTGGGACGCGCCGCGGCCTGCGACCTCGCGGTCGGCCTTGGCACCGGTTGCGTCCATGCTTACCCCTTCCAACCAGGTCATGTGTGGGTTTCCGCTGGACTGATCGTCGAACCGAGGCGCCAGCCGCCGTTGTCGCGGGTGACCCAGCCGTCGGCCGCCAGCTCGCCCAGCGCCGTCTCGACCGCGTCGTCGGTCAGCCCGGTCCGCTGCGCGAGGCCGCCGACCGTCTCGAGCGCACCGGCCCGCATCCGCTCGCGGACCATCGAGTGGGTCGGCGGCAGGGCGTCGATGGGCCGAGCCTCCACCTCGGGGTCGGGGGGCGCGTGGGCGCCGAGCCGGTCGATGGCCTCCAGCACGTCGGCGCTGCCGGTGACCAGCGTGCCGGCGCCGTCGCGGACGAGCTTGTGGCAGCCGCCCGAGAGTGCCGAGGTGATCGGTCCGGGCACGACGAGCGTCTCGCGGCTGAGCTTCTGGGTCCACGTCGCCGTGCTGAGTGCACCGGATCGCGGCGCCGCCTCGACGATGACGGTTCCGGCGCTCAAGGCGGCGATGATGCGGTTGCGGGCGAGGAACCACGCGCGCATCGGCCGGCTGCCGGGCGGCACCTCGCTGACGATCAGGCCGTCGGCCGCGATGCGTTCCAGCAGCTGGGCGTGGCTGGCGGGGTAGGGCACGTCGACGCCGCAGGCGAGCACCGCAACCGTCGGGCCACCGACGCCCAGGGCGCCCCGGTGCGCGGCGGCGTCGATGCCGAACGCGGCGCCCGAGACGACGGTCCGGCCGGCCAGGGCCAGATCGGTCGCCAGGTCCGACGCGACCCGCTCGCCGTAGCGGGAGCAGTTGCGCGACCCGACGACGGCGACCGCCCACTCCGCCAGCGTCGCGAGGTCGCCCTCGCCGCGCAGCCACAGCCCCAGCGGCGGCGGAACCCTCTCACCGAAGTCGAGCGTCGCCGCCATGTCGTCGAGCGGCGCCGGCCAGCCCGGCTCGCCGGGGCACAGATACCGGATGCCGAGCCGCTCCGCCCGCTCCAGCACCTCCGCGCCGTCGACGTGTTCGGCCCGCCGCCGCAGCACGCGGGACTTGTCGAGGGCGTCGTCGCCGCGGCAGATGGCCCGCCAGGTCGCCTCGGCTCCGGCGTCGCGCATGCGCAGGGCGATGCGGTCGTCGCCGGGTTCGGTGACGGCGGACAGCGCGGCCCGGGCGGCACGTTCGGCCGACGACGCGGCCACTCTCATGCGCTCCGCGCTCACGTGGTCCCTCCCTGGCGCAGGTCGACGGCGAACCTGACGTCGTCGGCGGTCGGGCGGTCGCGGCCGGCGAGGTCGGCCACCGTCCACGCGACCCGCAGCACGCGGTCGACCCCGCGCAGCGTGAGGCTGCCCTTCCGGACCGCCTCGTACGCCGGTGCCGTGACGGCGGCCGGCAGCTTCAGCTCGCGGCGCAGGAAGGGCCCGGGAAGCTCGCCGTTGCACCGCCACGGCGTGCCTCGCAGCCGCCGCTCCTGACGGGCCCGGGCCTCGGCGACGCGGTCGGCGACCACCTTGCTCGGCTCGGCGTCGGCGTCGAGCTCGGCCATGGTCGGTGCGTCGACGCCGACGTGGATGTCGACGCGGTCGCGTACCGGGCCGGACAGCCGGTGGCCGTACCGGCGCACGGCATCGGGCTTGCACGTGCACTCGCGGATCGGGCTGCCGAAGTAGCCGCACGGGCACGGGTTCTGCGCCATCACCAGCAGGAACCGGGCCGGGAACACCGACGCGGCCTCGGAGCGGGCGAGGGTGAGGGTGCCGCTCTCGAGTGGCTGCCGCAGCGAGTCGAGGACGCGCGGCTGGAACTCCGGCGCCTCGTCCAGGAAGAGGATGCCGCGATGCGCCAGGCTGGCGGCACCCGGCAGCGGCACCCGCGACCCGCCGCCGACGATCGAGACGATCGACGAGGTGTGGTGGGGGTCGACGAACGGCGGCCGGACGATCAGCGGCCGGCCGGGCGGCAGCGCGCCGGCGATCGAATGGATGGACGTGACCTCGAGCGACTCGTCGACCGACAGGTCGGGTAGTAGCGACGGCAGCCGCCGGGCCAGCATCGTCTTGCCGGAGCCCGGCGTGCCGCTGAGCAACAGGTGGTGATGCCCCGCGGCGGCGATCTCGACCGCACGTCTCGCCTCCGGCTGGCCGGCGACGTCGGCGAGATCGAGCCTGTCGTCGGCGGCCGGCACCAGCACGTCGGCCGTGCCGTCGAGCTCGTCGCGGGCCTCGTCGGGGATCTCGGTGCCGCGGAGGAACGCCAGCACCTGCCGCAGCGACCGGGCGCCGAACACTCGAATGCCGGGGATCAGCCGCGCCTCGGCGGCGTTGGTCTCGGGGACGACGGCGCGGGTCAGGCCCGCACGCTCCCCGGCCAGGACGGCGGGCAGCACCCCGCGGATGGGGCGCAGCCGCCCGTCCAGCGCCAGCTCGCCGAGGAACAGCACGCCGTCGAGACTGGCCAACGGCACCTCCTCAGCCGCCGCCAGGATGGCGACCGCGACGCCGAGGTCGAAGTGGCTGCCGCGTTTGGGCAGCGCCGCCGGCGACAAGCTCACGGTGATGCGCTGCAGCGGCCAGGACTCACGACTGGACATGACGGCGGCGCGGACGCGGTCGCGCGACTCGTACAGCGACGCGTCGGGCAGCCCGACCAGCGAGAACCCCGGCATGCCGCCGATGTGCACCTCGATGTCGACCACCGTGCCTCGCACGCCGACGATCGCCACGCTGCGGCAGCGCGCGAGCCGGGTCATTGCGCACCCCGCACGTGAACGACCTGTGGTTCGGCATGGCGGCGCCGGTGCACCGCGATGACGTCGACCCGCAGGTCGGCGGCCCGCAGACCGGCGGCCGCGCGGCCGGCCTCGTCGCGCCAACGACGCGCCAGCCGGTGCAGCCTGGCCAGCTTCTGCGGCGTCACGGCCTCGAGGCCGGAGCCGTACCCGAGGCCGCTGCGGGTCTTCACCTCGCACACCACGACCGTGGCGCCGTCGAGCGCGACGATGTCGATCTCGCCGATGTCGCAGCGCCAGTTGCGCTCGAGCACGACGAACCCGGCCCGCTCCAGATGCTCTACGGCGACCTGTTCGCCGTAGGTGCCGACACTGTCCTTGACTCGCACCGGCCTCACCTCCCGCCACGAGCCTCGCCGGAACGGGCCGCCGGTTCGAGCGCGAAACCGCGAAATGTGGACAACGGCGGAAATCGATGAGGCCTGTGGATGCGAGCCGGGCCAGGACAGGCCCGGGCTGATGGGCACGGGTCGCCGGACACCTGGGCCGAGGGCGGCCAGGAGGGCCCGGGCAGTGTTGTCACCAGCGCCAACAGTTGGCGCTCACGTCACCACCCCTGCGACCATGACCGGTCCCGGCAGCGGGGTGTGAGCCTGTCACGGCGATAAGTGCCGGGTGTCCCTCGAGCCGCGACCCGGCGCCTCACGTCCGTGGTCGCTACCGGGTGCTCTTCGCTCTGGGTTGCGGGCCTCGCACTCGAGCCGCGCGCTCACGGCGATACGACCCGCGCCCCGCGGGGACGTCAGGACTTGGGGATCTCCAGGTCGCTCTTGGCGAGCTCCTCGACGTTGACGTCCTTGAACGTGACGACCTTGACGTTCTTGACGAAGCGCGCCGGGCGATACATGTCCCACACCCAGGCGTCGCTCATGGTGACCTCGAAGTACACGTCGCTGCCTTCGCCGCGTACCTGGAAGTCGACGTTGTTGGTGAGGTAGAACCGCCGCTCGGTCTCGACCACGTACGAGAACAGGCCGACCACGTCGCGGTACTCGCGATAGAGCGAGAGCTCCATCTCGGTCTCGTACTTCTCGAGATCCTCAGCACTCATAGGTCGGGTTCCCCTTTCCAGCCTTCGTCTCCAAGGGATACCACGCGCGCGACGTTGGCGTAGGACCGACGGTGAACCGGGCTCGGCCCGTACACCGACAGCGCCTGCTGATGCTCCTCGGTCACGTAGCCCTTGTGCGCGTCGAACCCGTAGTGCGGCCACTGTTCGTGCAGCTCACACATGATGCGGTCGCGGGTGACCTTGGCGATGACGGACGCCGCGGCGATGCAGGCGGCGACTTGGTCGCCCTTCCACATGGCCAGGCCCGGCACGCCCAGACCGGTGACCGGGAAGCCGTCGGTCAGCACGTACGACGGCGCGGGGTCGAGGCGGGCGAGGGCGCGGCGCATGGCGATGATGTTGCTGCGGTGCAGCCCGACGCGGTCGACCTCGTCGGGCGGGACGATGATGACGGACCACGCGACGGCGCGGGCGACGACCTGGTCGTAG
The DNA here is from genome assembly GCF_003579925.1 of Jiangella rhizosphaerae. Classification (GTDB taxonomy): domain Bacteria; phylum Actinomycetota; class Actinomycetes; order Jiangellales; family Jiangellaceae; genus Jiangella; species Jiangella rhizosphaerae. The sequence goes on from NZ_QUAL01000023.1 coordinate 22,126, forward strand.
GCGCGTTCGCGGGCCGCCGGCGTGAGCAGCTTGGAGTCGGCGAGCCCCGGGATCTCACCGCGCTTGCCCGGCGCCAGCACGGCCGCCCCGACCACCAGCGGCCCGGCGCATGCGCCGCGTCCGGCCTCGTCGGCGCCCGCGACCGGCGCGAACCCGGAGCGGGCCAGCGTCCGTTCGTAGGCGTACAAGCCGGCATCGCGCCGGACCAGGATGCGCCGTCGGGCGAGTGTGGGCATGGCGGATCAGGGTTCGGGGACGTTGTCGAACGCGCCGTCGCTGCTGAGCCCGCCCCAGCGGGAGAACGGCCACGCGATGGCGAACGCCCGCCCCACGACGAGGTCCTCGGAGAACGTCCCGTGGATGCGGGAGTCGCCGGAGTTGGAGCGGTGGTCGCCCATGACGAACAGCTCGCCCTCGGGGACGGTGCGCTCGAACTCGTTGAGCGACGGGGAGTCGCCCGGATAGAGGTAGGCGGACTCGTCGACGGGCGTGCCGTTGACGGTGATGTGCCCGGCGTCGTCGCAGCAGGCCACGGTGTCGCCGCCGACGCCGATGACCCGCTTGATCAGGTGTTCCTCGGCGTCGTCGGGCAGCACGCCGACGAACTCGAAGACGTCCTTGATGGCGCCGCCGACGCCGGAGCCGCCGGAGGGCGCTTGGTCGCCGAGCCAGCGGTCGGGGTCCTCGAACACGACGACGTCGCCGCGGTGGATGTCGCCGAACTGCAGGCTGATCTTCGACACGAGCACGCGGTCGCCCACGAGCAGGGTGTCTTCCATCGACCCGGACGGGATGAGGAAGGCCTGCACCAGGAAGATGCGGACGACCGTGGCGATGAGCAGGGAGAGCGCCACCACGATGGCGGTCTCTTTGAAGAAGGCGGCCAGCCCGGTCCGAGAGCCGCCGCCGGCGGTCTCGGTGCCGTCGCCACCGCGACGCGGGCTCCCGTCGCCTTCCCGAGGCAGGCTCTCCTCGGTCACGGCATCTCCCTGGGGTTTCCGGGGCGAGCCCGGCGAAGAGTCGAACGCTTCCGGTGGCACGTGAGCAACAATACGTGCCTCCGGCACGCTACCCGGTGGCGGTGCCGTGCCATGCCACCGGGTTCCCCGTGAGGGAGCGTCAGGCCGTCTCGCGCTTCTCGCGGATCTTGGCGGCCTTGCCGCGCAGGTTGCGCAGGTAGTAGAGCTTCGCCCGGCGGACGTCGCCGCGGGTGACGAGCTCGATCTTCTCGATGACCGGGGTGTGCACCGGGAACGTGCGCTCGACGCCCACGCCGAAGCTCACCTTGCGGACGGTGAACGTCTCGCGGATGCCCGAACCCTGGCGGCGGATGACGACGCCCTGGAAGACCTGGATGCGGGAGCGGTTGCCCTCGACGACGCGGACGTGGACCTTGAGGTTGTCGCCCGCGCGGAAGGCCGGGATGTCGTCGCGCAGCTGCGCGGAGTCGACGGAGTCGAGCAGGTGCATGATCGTGTTCGCTCTCTCGCGGGCGCCACAGGTCGCCCCCGGATTCAGGGTGCTGTCAGGGTCTACTGCACAGGCCCGGCCTTCGCGTCGGCGCTCCCCCTGTGGCAGGGGCGTCGCGAGCCGGGTACCAGCGGATCAGTCTGCCACAGACGGCGGCGGAACCGGAAACCCGGCCTCGTCGAGCACCTCGCGGTCGCGGGCGTCGAGCGTCGCGGGGTCGAGGCGGGCGACGAGGTCCGGACGGCGCTCGGCGGTGCGCCGCAGCGCCTGGTCGCGCCGCCACCGCGCGACGTTGCCGTGGTGGCCGGAGAGCAGCACCTCGGGGACGTCCAGCCCGCGCCACGTCGGCGGCTTGGTGTAGACGGGGTACTCGAGCAGCCCGTCGGCGCCGTGCGACTCCTCGACCAGCGACTCAGGGTTCCCGACGACGCCGGGCAGCAGCCGGGCGACCGCCTCGACGACGACGAGCGCGGCGACCTCGCCGCCGTTGAGGACGTAGTCGCCCAGCGACAGCTCGGTGACGGGCATCCGCGTGGCCGCGTCCTCGACCAGGCGCGCGTCGATGCCCTCGTACCGGCCGCAGGCGAACACCAGCCAGGGCTCGGCGGCCAGCTCGTGCGCGAGGTCCTGGGTGAACGGCCGGCCGGACGGTGTCGGCACCAGCAGGCGCGGCATGCGGCCGTCGGCGCCGGACCCGACGACATCGTCGAGGGCCGCGCCCCAGACGTCGGGCTTCATGACCATGCCGGCGCCGCCGCCGTACGGGGTGTCGTCGACGGTGCGGTGCCGGTCGGTGGCCCAGTCGCGGAGATCGTGGACGCGCAGATCGAGGACGCCGGCCTCGCGCGCCTTGCCGACCAGCGACAGGTCGAGCGGCGAGAGGTAGTCGGGGAAGATCGTGACGACGTCAATCCTCATCGAACAACCCCAGCGGCGGGTCGACGACCAGCCGCGACTCGGCGACGTCGACCTCCGGCACGATCTCGGTGACGAACGGCACCAGCGCCTCGCCGCCGCCCGTGCGCTCGACGGACAGGATGTCCTGGCTGGGTGCGTGGATGATCTCGCGGACGACGCCCAGCTCGGCGCCGTCGACCCCGACGACGGTGAGGCCGACCAGCTGGTGGTCGAAGAACTCGTCGGGGTCGCCGGTGGTGGCGTCGTCGGGGATCTCCGCCAGCAGCAGGGTGCCGCGCAGCCCTTCGGCGGCGGTGCGGTCGGCGACACCGTCGAACGCGACCAGCAGCCGCCCGCTGTGCCAGCGGGACCCGCGAACCGTGAGCGGGCCCCGCCGGACGGGGTCGGTGGCGAGGACGGCGCCGTCGGCGAACCGCTCGTCGGGCGTGTCGGTGCGCACCTCGACGGTGACCTCGCCGCGGATGCCGTGCGCGCGCCCGATGCGCCCGACGGTGACGATCACCGTGCGGTCAGCGCCCGTCGACGTCGACGAAGTCGATGCGGACGCCGCTGTCGGACAGCGCCGCGACGACGGTGCGGAACGACGTGGCCGTGCGGCCGCCGCGGCCGATGACCTTGCCGAGGTCGTCGGGGTGCACCCGGACCTCGAGCAGCCGGCCGCGGCGGAGCTGACGCGTGCGCACGCTGACGTCGTCGGGGTGGTCGACCACTCCGGCGACCAGGTGCTCCAGCGCCTCGGCCAGCATCAGGACTCGTCCGTGCTCGCCTCGGCGGCCGGCGCGTCGTCGGCCTTGGCCTCGGCGGCGGGCGCCTCGTCGGCCGTGGTGTCGGCCTTCGGCTCCTCAGCCGGCGCCTCAGCCTTGGCGTCCTCGGCCTTCGCCTCGTCGGCCTTGGGCGCGTCGGCCTTGGCCTCGTCCTTCTTGGCGGCGGCCTTCTTGGCCGGCTTCTTCTTCGGCGTGGTGGCGTCGGACTTCGGCTCGCCGTGGACCTCGGCCAGCGCGGCGTCGAACGCGGCGCGCTTCTCGGGCTTCGGCTCGGCGACCTTCAGCGTGCCCTCGGCGCCCGGAAGGCCCTTGTGCTTCTGCCAGTCGCCCGTGACCTTGAGGATCGCGAGCACGGGCTCGGTCGGCTGCGCGCCGACGCCCAGCCAGTACTGCGCGCGCTCGGAGTCGACCTGGATGAGGCTCGGCTCGAGCTTGGGGTTGTACAGGCCGATCTCCTCGATGGCCCGGCCGTCGCGCTTGGTGCGCGAGTCGGCCACGACGATGCGGTAGTGCGGCGAGCGGATCTTGCCCATCCGCTTGAGCTTGATCTTGACAGCCACTGGGGTGGAGTCTCCTTGGATGTTCACGCACGGGTGAGCCGTCGTCACCTGAGTGGGGCACCGGTCACGACGGTTCGATGGATCCGGTGCTCGAGGGTGAGAGGGCCGCACGATCGCCGGTTCAGCAGGACATTGTGCCAGATGGCGCCGCCCGGACCCAACTTCCTACGCCGCCTGCTCGGCCGGCTCCTCGACGGCGACGGGCTCCGGCGCCGCGGCCCTGCGGGCGAGCAGGACGATCGCGCAGGTCAGGATCGTGACGGCCGCCCACACGCCCAGCCCCAGCACGGCCGCGCCGACGGAGACGACGACGGGCGACGGCACCAGCGCCGTGGCCATCGCCAGACCCAGGACCGCCAGGCCGACGCCCACCGCCGTCCGCTCGCCCGTCCGCCTGATCAGCAGCGACACCGTCAAACCCGCCGACGATCGACCCGCCGCCCCGGATGCTGGCGATGACGCCGAAGAACTCGCTGGGCAGGCCCAGCCCGTCGACCACCGCGAACGTCGTCGAGTTGGCGAAGCCGGTGACGGCGACCGCGATGCTCACCAGCCGGATCAGGTCGGCCAGCTGCGGCGTGGCGCGCAGGTGGCGGAACCCGTCGGTCAGCTCGCGGCGGAACCCCTGCCGTACCCGAACGTGACCAGGTAGATCAGCCACAGGTCGGCGGCGTCGCCGACGGCGAGCAGCGCCAGCACCCCGGCCGTCGCGACGACGTTGACGGCGGCCACGAGGCGCTTGCGCGAGAGGCGGTCGGCCAGCTGGCCGGCCAGGGGCGCCAGGAACACCGGCAGGCCGAGCGCCAGGAAGACCAGGCGGCGGCGGCGTTGCTGCCGGTCAGATCCTTGGCCCAGATCGCGACGGTGAGGTAGAGCGCGCTGTCGCCGAAGTTGCTGAACGTCCAGGCGACGGTGAGCCGGCGGAACGGCCGGTGCGCCAGCGCGGACGGCACCAGCTCAGGCCGCGGTGATCAGCCGGTGGACGGTGGCCCGCGGGTCGCCCGCCGCCTTGGCACGGCGGTCGAGGACGGCGGCCAGCCGCGCGGACCGGTCGGCCCAGCGCTGCAGGCGCGCGGCGCGGGTCAGGGCGCGGCGGGTGCGCTGGTGGGCGGCTGCTGCTCGGCGCTCGGCGTGCGGGTCGTAGTGGACGCTGGGGTCGACGAACATGGCGGTCTCCTACTGCTGGTCGGGGCGGCCGGTGGTGTGCGCGGCGATGTCAGGATCGGGCGCCAGGGCGCCGAGGAAGTGCACGACGCGCGCGCCGTCGGGCCTGGCGGCGGGGTCGTCGCGGCGATCGGCGAAACGCTGGGAGAGCTCGTCGTGGAACTCGCCGAGCCGCGCGATCATCTCGGTGAGCTCGTCGCGGGTCATCCAGAACCCGGACGTGTTGATCACCATGGACTGCAACCAGTCGGGCCCGAGCTCCGCGGCCCGGCCGAGGGTGCGGAGCAGCCGATCGGCCTCGCGCTCGACGATGACCCGCGCGAACGCCGACGCCTCCCGGACCGACTCGGGGTTCTCGACGTCGGGCCCGACGGTGCGGCTGCGGCTGGCCAGACGCCACGGCTTCTCCCGCCCACGCGGCTCCCCCGGCTCGACGTAGCCGTACTTGGCGAGCATGCGCAGGTGGAACGAGCAACTGGCGACGCTCTCGCCGGTGCGCTCGGCGCACTCGGTGGCGGTGAGCTCGGGCTCGAGACCCAGCAGGTCCATGAGCTGGAGACGCAGCGGGTGGGCGAGCGCTCGCATCGACTGCGGGTCGGTGACCTTCTGCTCCTTGGTGACCATGAGCTAAAGGTAGCTTGCTAAAGCATCCTTTAGCAAGCGGTGTTGAGCAAGGAGTCTTGAGATTCGGCGTCGGGATGCTGTCGGCGTTGGCCGGCCCCAAGACCCGCTGTTCTTCAGCTCCGCCGGCCGCTCACCGGCCGTAGGTGGTGTTCCCTCTTGAGGTCGCTGATGGTTCGGCGACCGGCTCCGTTGTGGTGACGGGCTCGCTGGCCTCCTCCGGCCCCGAGATGATCACGTTCACGACGAAAACCCGTGTCGTACTACGCCTGCAATCGTGTCGACGGTCGAGAGAACCTCATGACGGCCCACCCCACCCGCCGGAAAGCGCTCACCATCGCCCGCGCCCATGATCATCGGCGATCGCTGGCGTCATAGCACCAGTGATCGCCGATGATCATGGAGAAAAGCGGGTTCCGGCGCGCCGGGAAGCCGCGTTTCGCCATGATCAACGGCCGGCGAAGGTCCACGCAACGCAGGCAGGCACGGCAGATACCCGCCAGCGGCCAGCGCACGCTAACCAACAGCGGAGTCGGTCGCCGAACCACGAACGGCCAGACGGCGGCCAGCGGACCCGCCCGCCAACAGCGGAGTCGGTCGCCGAACCACGAGCGGCCAGACGGCGGCCAGCGGACCCGCCACCATCAGCGGAGTCGGTCGCCGAACCACGAGCGGCCAGACGGCGGCCAGCGGACCCGCCACCATCAGCGGAGTCGGTCGCCCCGAGGGTGCCCACCGCAACCGGCCAGCGAACAGCGACCAGCCCGCAGACCTGAACGCCCGGGCCACTTCTTCCTCGGCCGCCTGATGCTGTCCCCCCGAGGGCGCGGCGGCGCGGGTCAAGCGGTCATCGCCGGCGCGAAGCGCCCACCAGTCCGCTCGAGGCGCGCCGCCGCGCCATCGACACTCGAACAGCAGGAGGCCGAGGAACCACCAACGCTCAANATCGACACTCGAACAGCAGGAGGCCGAGGAACCACCAACGCTCAACGAACGACGCGACCTCGAAGGACGATGCGGACCGGCTCGAGCAGCGTCTCCGGCGCGACCCGCGGATCCTCGGCGTACACGCACAGGTCCGCCGTCGCGCCCTCGTCGAGCAACCCGCTCCCGCCCAGCAGGTACGACCGCGCCTTCCAGGAGGCCGCCGCCACGGCGGGCTCCGCAGGAATGCCGGCGGCGACGAACTCCAGGACCTCGCGCGCGATCAGCCCGTGCGGCAGCTGTCCCCCGGCGTCGGTGCCGGCGAACACGGGGACACCGGCGTCGAAGGCGTCGCGCACGTTCTCATAGCGCCGCGAGTGCAACGATCGCATGTGGGAGGCATACGCGGGGAACTTCGCCTCGCCCTGGGCGGCGAACTTCGGGAAGTTGGCGATGTTCACCAGAGTCGGCACCAGCGACACGCCCCGCGACGCCATCGCCGTCAGGAGGTCGGAGGACAGGCCCGTGCCGTGCTCGATGCCGTCGATGCCGGCGCCGAGCAGATCGGGCAGCGCGTCCTCGCCGAAGACGTGCGCCGTCACGCGGGCGCCCAGCTCGTGGGCCCGCGCGATGGCGGCGTCGAGCGCCCACCGTGGCCAGCAGGGCGAGAGGTCGCCCTTCTCGCGGTCGATCCAGTCGCCCACGAGTTTCACCCACCCGTCACCGCGCCGGGCCTCCTGCTCGACGTAGGCGACGAGCTCGTCGGGCTCGATCTCCCAGCCGAAGTTGCGCAGATAGCGCTTGGTGCGGGCGATGTGCCGGCCGGCGCGGACGATGCGGGGCAGGTCGGGCCGCGCGTCGATCCAGCGGGTGTCGGCGGGCGAGCCGGCGTCGCGGATGAGGAGGACGCCGGTGTCGCGGTCGGTGAGCGCCTGCTCCTCGGCGACGTCGTCGGGGACGGCGCCGTCGGCGGCGAGGCCGACGTGGCAGTGGAGGTCGACGAGGCCCGGCAGGATCCAGCCGGTCCCGACCGTCTCCGCACCGGGGACGGGGTCGTAGGTGACGGCGCCGTCGCGCACCCAGAGGTCGCGGTGCTCGGCCTCGGGCAGGACCACGCCCCGCAGGTGCAGGGCGACCGGACCGCTCACCGCCGCTTGAGGAACTCGGCGATGTCGTCGGGCAGCTCGAAGTTCCCGTCGCCGTCGGGTGCGGCGCCGCCGAACGCCGAGGGCACCTGGCCGGGCTGCGGCTCGGCCGAGCGCCGCTCGTCGGCGGCGGCCAGCTGGGCCGCGCGCTTGGCCGGGTTGCCCGACCGCGCGCCGCGCTTGCCCTTCTTGCCCTGCTTGGGCTGCTTGCCCTTGCTCTTCTTGCCCCCCATGCCGGGCAGGCCGGGGATGCCGCCGGCCATGCCGGGCATGCCGGGCAGGTTGCCGAGGCCGCCGAGCTTGCCCCGCGCGGCCTGGCTCATCATCTCGCGGGCCATGAAGAACCGCTCGATGAGCTGGTTGACCTCGCTGACCTGCCGGCCGGAGCCCTTCGCGATGCGGGCGCGGCGCGAGCCGTTGATGATCTTCGGGTTCTGCCGCTCGGCCGGCGTCATGGAGTGGACGATGGCCTGGACGCGGTCGAGCTCGCGCTCGTCGAACGCCTCGAGGGCCTCGCGCATCTGGCCGGCGCCGGGGAGCATGCCGAGCAGGCTCTTGAACGAGCCCATCTTCTTGATGGCCTGCATCTGCTGCAGGAAGTCGTCGAAGGTGAAGTCCTTGCCGCCCTTGGCCTGCAGCTTGCGGGCCATCTCTTCGGCCTGCTCGGCGTCGAACGCCTTCTGCGCCTGCTCGATGAGCGTGAGCATGTCGCCGAGGTCGAGGATGCGCGAGGCCATGCGCTCGGGGTGGAAGACGTCGAAGTCGGTGAGCTTCTCGCCCGCCGACGCGAACATCACCGGCTTGCCCGTGACCGACGCGACGGAGAGCGCGGCACCACCGCGGGCGTCGCCGTCGAGCTTGGTGAGCACGACGCCGTCGAACCCGACGCCGTCCTGGAACGCCAGAGCGGTGGTGACGGCGTCCTGGCCGATCATGGCGTCGACGACGAACAGCGTCTCGTCGGGCTTCACGGCGTCGCGGATGTCCGCGGCCTGCTTCATCAGCTCTTCGTCGACGCCCAGCCGGCCGGCGGTGTCGACGACGACGACGTCGTGGAGCCTGCTGGTGGCGTGCTCGATGCCGGACCTGGCGACGGCGACCGGGTCGCCCACGCCGTTGCCCGGCTCGGGCGCCCAGACGGCGACGCCGGCCCGCTCGCCGACCACCTGCAGCTGCGTGACGGCGTTGGGACGCTGAAGGTCGGCGGCGACGAGCAGCGGCTGCTTGCCCTGGTTCTTCAGCCAAAGGGCGAGCTTGCCCGCGAGCGTCGTCTTACCCGCACCCTGCAGACCCGCGAGCATGATGACCGTCGGCGGCTGCTTGGCGAAGCGCAGCCGGCGCGTCTCGCCGCCCAGGATGCGGACCAGCTCGTCGTTGACGATCTTGATCATCTGCTGGGCGGGGTTGAGCGCCTGCGAGACCTCCTCACCCCGGGCGCGCTCGCGGACCGCCGCGATGAAGTCCTTGACGACCGGCAGCGCGACGTCGGCCTCGAGCAGCGCGACGCGGATCTCGCGGGCGGTGGCGTCGATGTCGGCGTCGGAGAGACGACCCTTGCCGCGCAGGTTCTTGAAGGTCGCGGTCAGGCGGTCGGTGAGCGTGGCGAACACGTCGGCTGGAGTCCTCGAGGTCGTGGGCAGCTGCAAAGGTCCACCGCAAGCCTAACGCGCTGCCGATGTCGGTGGCATGCGCCAGACTGCCGGTATGCCTGCAGACGTCGCCGCCGACGTGCGGATCCATCCGGTCACGGCGCAGCGCTGGGACGATCTTCGCGTGCTGCTCGCACCCCGCGACGAGGGCGGCGACGCGTGCTGGTGCCTGGCCTGGCGGCTGCCGTCGGGCGAGTTCGGCCGCCTGCCCGGCCCCGGCCGCGAGGACCGGCTGCACGAGCTGGTCGCCGGGACGGTGCCGCCGGGCCTCATCGCCTACGTCGACGGCGAGCCGGCCGGGTGGTGCAACGTCGGGCCGCGGGCGGCGATGCACCGGCTGGCGCGCTCGACCACCATTCGGCCGGTCGACGACCTGCCCGTCTGGTCGGTCGTGTGCTTCGTGGTGCGTACGGGCTACCGGCGGCGTGGACTGGCGGAGGAGCTGCTGCACGAGGCCGTCGCGTTCGCCGCCGCGCACGGGGCGCCCGCGGTGGAGGGCTACCCGGTCGAGACCGGCGGCGCGCGGCTCAGCACGTCGCTGGCCTACGTCGGGACGACGGGCATGTTCGAGCGGGCCGGCTTCACCCGGCTGGCCGCCACCGACGCGACCAGCGCCGGGCGGCCGCGCTGGGTCATGCGCCGCGACCTGACCGGGACGGCGCCGCGTGCGTGATCCGCGGGAGGTGCTGACCCGAGCCGCTCCCCCGCCGTCGCTGACGGTGACGTACGGCGAGCTGCCCGACCAGGTGGCCGACGTGTGGCTGCCGGCGGGCAAGGCGGGGCCGATGGCGCCGCTCGTCGTGGTCGTGCACGGCGGGTTCTGGCGGGCGGAGTACGACCGCCGGCACGCCCGCCCGCAGTGCGCCGGGCTCGCGGCCGCCGGGTACGCCGTCGCGGCGATCGAGTACCGGCGGGCCGGGGCGGGCGGCGGCTGGCCGGCCACGTTCGACGACGCCGCGACGGCGCTCGACACGGTCCCGGCGCTCGTGGCGGACGCGACCGCCGGCGGCACGGCCCGGGTCGATGCGAACCGGGTCGTGCACGTGGGGCACTCGGCGGGCGCCCACCTCGCGGTGTGGGCG
>NZ_QUAL01000020.1 GCF_003579925.1 Jiangella rhizosphaerae
CGGCGAGGTCGCGGCAGCCGGCCAGCGCCGGCTCGGCGGCGGCCCAGCGGGCGACCGCGTCCGGCCGGCCGTCGGCGCGCAGCCGGTCCCACTCGTCATTGAGCCGGCCGGCCACGCCGGTCCCGGTCTGCCGCCGCGCTCCCGTGATCGTGACGCTCATGCGTCTCAGGCTGAGCGGCGACCCTTGCCCGGACGCTTGCCCGCACGCCTCTGACCAGCCGGGCAACGGTTGCCCGATGGGAAACGGCGCCCGCCGCCCGCCGCCGCGCCGGCGAACCCGCAGCTCGGGGGTGCTGGTCGTGCCGCTGGGGGTCTGCGGTCTGTTCGGACGGCAGAGCTCGATCGCGCGCGATGGAGGTCTGCGGTCTCATCGGACGGCAGACCTCTACCAGCGCGAATGGTCTGCGTCGGTGTGGCTGTCCCATGGGACGGCGGCCGCCGCCCGCCGCCGCGCCGGCGAATCCGCAGCTCGGGGGTGCTGGTCGTGCCGCTGGGGGTCTGCGGTCTGTTCGGACGGCAGAGCTCGATCGCGCGCGATGGAGGTCTGCGGTCTCATCGGACGGCAGACCTCTACCAGCGCGAATGGTCTGCGTCGGTGTGGCTGTCCCATGGGACGGCGGCCGCCGCCCGCCGCCGCGCCGGCGAATCCGCAGCTCGGGGGTGCTGGTCGTGCCGCTGGGGGTCTGCGGTCTGTTCGGACGGCAGAGCTCGATCGCGCGCGATGGAGGTCTGCGGTCTCATCGGACGGCAGACCTCCAGCGGCGCGGAGGGTCCCCGGCGCCCGGGCACCCTCCGCGGCCAGCCCGGCGGGCTGCGTCAGAGCCGCCCGCCCTGGTCGAGCAGGGTGATCACGGCATCCCGAGCGGCGACGACCGACATGCCGGTCGTGTCGATGACGAGGTCGGCGTCGTCGGGCTCCTCGTACGGGCTGGAGATGCCGGTGAACTCGGGGATCTCCCCGGCCCGGGCGCGTGCGTAGAGGCCCTTGCGGTCGCGTCGCTCGCACTCCGCCAGCGGGGTGGCGACGTGGATCAGCAGGAAGTCACCGTGCGCCTCCACCATGCTACGGACCTGTGCCCGGGTGGCGGCGAACGGCGCGATCGGCGCGCACACCGCGACGCCGCCGTGCTTGGCGATCTCGGCCGCGACGAACCCGATGCGCTCGACGTTGCGGTCGCGGTCCTCCTTCGAGAAGCCGAGCCCGGCGGACAGGTTGCGCCGGACGACGTCGCCGTCGAGGAGGGTGACGGTGCGGGTGCCGATCTCGGCGATCCGGTCGGCGACCGCCCGCGCGATGGTCGACTTGCCCGACCCGGACAGCCCGGTGAACAACAGCACCAGCCCGCGTTCGTGGGGCAGCGGCCGCCACCGGCGCCAGGCGTGCCGGCTCGCCGACGGCCAGTCGGCCGGCTCGGGGGCGGTGCCGTCGAGCCAGTCGCGCAGCGCGTCGGCCGAGGGCGGCTGCGCCGGCACGACCCGGGTGCCGCCGTACGCGACGGCGATCCGCGTGGCCAGCTCGTCGTCGCGGTCGTCGCCGTACTGCGGGGCGGGCACGACGACCAGTTCGGCCCGGCGTCCGTCGCGGCGCAGCCGGTCGCGCAGCGTCAGCGTCGCCGAGATGACGTCGGCGGCGTCGGGCCCCGGCACGGCGCGCGGCCCGTCCAGCACGATCAGCAGCACCGGCTGACCGGCCTTCGCCGTCGCGGCCTCGAGCGTGCGCAGATCCACCGGGTCGCGGGTCACGACGGCCGCCGCGCCGTCCAGCCGCGCCTGCTCGGGCGTCCGCCGGTAGGCCGCGTACGCCCCGCGCGGCTCGTCGTCGTCAGTCGCCGCCGCCGCGCGGCGGACCGTCCCCTTCACCGTCAGCCGCCGCTTGCGGGTGGTCGCGGACTCGACGGTGACGACGGCGACCGGCGCGCCCTCGGCGTCGGTGATGGTCAGCTCGCTACCCGGCGCGGGCTTCTTGGCCGGCAGCGGGTCGAGCTCGACGGCGACCGCCGGCGGCGGTGCGGCGGCCCCGGGCACGGCGATGCCGAGCAGCGCCAGCTCGAGCGTGGTGAGGGCGATCGGATCGGGGGTCAGTGCGGGACCGGGGGTCGGTTCGGCGGCGGCCACGGCGCCCAGCTTAGGGCCGTCGGCAGGCCGCGACGGAACTCGTCTCAGCCCGCCAGCGCCCGCACCGCGTCGTCGACAGGGACGTCGCCGCCGACCAGTTCCAGCGTGAGCCGCGCGGTGCCCGGCTGGTCCAGCAGCGCCAGGAGCACCGCCGCGACGTCGTCGCGGGTGACCCGGCCGCGCGAGACCGACGGCGCCAGCCGCACCCGGCCGGTGCCGGGGTCGTTCGTCAGGCTGCCGGGGCGCAGCACCGTCCAGTCGAGGTCGCGCCGGCGCAGGTCGGCCTCGCTGTCGCCCTTGGCCTTCAGGTAGACCTGGAACACGTCGCCGGGGTCGGCCGGCGGCTCGGTCGTCGCGCCCATCGACGACACCAGCAGGTAGCGCCGCACCCCGGCCAGTTCGGCCGCGTCGGCCAGCAGCGCCGCCGCGCCGCGGTCGACGGTGTCCTTGCGGGCGGCGCCGCTGCCCGGCCCCGCGCCGGCGGCGAACACGACGGCGTCGGCGCCGCGCACCTCCGCGGCCACCTCGTCCACCGTCGCCCGCTCGAGGTCGACGACGACGGCCGTCGCGCCGGCCGAGGCGAGGTCGCCGGCCTGGTCGGGGTTGCGGATGAGGCCCACCGCCGTGTCGCCGCGCAGCGTGAGCAGCCGTTCCAGCCGGAGTGCGATCTGGCCGTGCCCGCCAGCGATGACCACCTGCATTCGGCGTAGGGTAGCCGACCGCGTCTCACGGGGTGGACAGCAGCCCCCGCCACCTGGTGCGTTACGCTCGCGCGGGTGAGAGCACTGGTCAAGGCCGGACCCGGCGCCGGGCTGGAGCTGACGGACGTCCCGATGCCGGCGGCCGGGGCGGGCGAGGCGCTGGTCCGCGTGCTGCGTACCGGCATCTGCGGCACCGACCTGCACATCGTGAACTGGGATCCGTGGGCGCAGGCGAACATCGTCCCGCCGCTGGTCGTCGGGCACGAGTTCGTCGGCGAGGTGGTCGAGGTCGGGCCCGGCAGCCGCGGCGTCCAGGTGGGCGACCTCGTCAGCGGCGAGGGCCACATCGTGTGCGAGCGGTGCCGGCACTGCCGGGCCGGTCAGCGGCACCTGTGCCCGAACACGCAGGGCATCGGCGTGCACCGCGACGGCGCGTTCGCGGAGTTCATCGTGATGCCCGCCGGGAACCTCTGGCGGCACCCCGACGGCATCGACCTCGACGCGGCCGCGATCTTCGACCCGTTCGGCAACGCCGTGCACACCGCGCTCAAGTTCCCGGTGCACGGCGAGGACGTGCTGGTGGCCGGCGCCGGGCCGATCGGCATCATGGCCGCGCTGGTCGCCAAGCACGCCGGCGCCCGCAACGTCGTCATCACCGACGTCAATCCGTACCGCCTGGAGCTGGCCGCCCGGCTGGGCGCCGGCACCACCGTCGACGTGCGGTCGACGACGCTGGAGGAGGTGCGGCAGCAGCTGGGCATGGCCGAGGGATTCGACGTCGGCATGGAGATGTCCGGCGACCCCATCGCGCTGCACGACATGATCGAGTCGATGGCCAACGGCGGGCGCATCGCCATGCTCGGCCTGCCGTCGAAGGAGAGCAGCGTCGACTGGTCGCGCATCGTGCTGCGCATGCTCACCATCAGCGGCATCTACGGCCGGGAGATGTACGAGACCTGGTACCAGGCGTCGGTCCTGGTCGCCGCGGGGGTCGACATCGCCCGCGTCGTCACCCACCGGTTCCCGGCCGCCGAGTACGAGGCGGCGTTCGAGGCGGCCGGCAGCGGGCACAGTGGCAAGGTCATCATCGAGTGGGCGCAGCGGTAGGAGGACGCGATGTACGGAGCGATGCGCGAGGAGCTGCGCAAGAACCTCGACGAGATCCGGGCGGCCGGGTTGTACAAGCCCGAGCACGTCATCGGCAGCCCGCAGAGCGCCCGGGTCACGCTGGCCGACGGCCGCAGCGTCCTCAACATGTGCGCCAACAACTACCTCGGCCTGGCCGACGACCCCGGGCTGATCGAGGCGGCCAAGCGCGGCCTCGACGAGTGGGGCTTCGGCATGGCGTCGGTGCGGTTCATCTGCGGCACGCAGACCATCCACACCGAGCTGGAGCGCAGCATCTCCGACTTCCTCGGCACCGAGGACACCATCCTGTACAGCTCCTGCTTCGACGCCAACGGCGGGCTGTTCGAGACGCTGCTGGGCCCCGAGGACGCCGTCATCTCCGACGCGCTCAACCACGCGAGCATCATCGACGGCATCCGGCTGTCCAAGGCGCGCCGGCTGCGCTACGCCAACGCCGACATGGGCGAGCTCGAGGCGCGGCTGAAGGAGGCCCAGGACGCCCGGTTCCGGCTGATCGCCACCGACGGCGTGTTCTCGATGGACGGCTACCTCGCGCCGCTGGACCGCATCTGCGACCTCGCCGAGCAGTACGACGCGCTGGTCATGGTCGACGACTCGCACGCGGTCGGGTTCATCGGCGAGAGCGGCGGCGGGACACCGGAGCACTTCGGCGTCACCGACCGCGTCGACATCGTCACCGGCACGCTCGGCAAGGCGCTGGGCGGGGCCAGCGGCGGCTACACGTCGGGGCGGGCGGAGATCGTGGAGTACCTGCGGCAGCGGTCGCGGCCGTACCTGTTCTCCAACTCCGTCGCCCCGTCCATCGTCACCGCGGCGCACGCCGTGCTGGAGCGGCTGGTCTCCGGCGGCGAGCTGCGCGCCCGGCTGCGCGAGAACACGCGGTTCTTCCGCTCGGAGATGACGGCGCTCGGCTTCGACGTGCTGCCGGGTGAGCACCCGATCGTCCCGGTCATGATCGGCGACGCCGCCCGCGCGGCGCGCCTGTCGGAGCTGCTGTTCGCCGAGGGGGTCTACGCGGTCAGCTTCAGCTACCCGGTGGTTCCGCACGGCGCGGCTCGCATCCGCACCCAGGTCTCGGCCGCCCACACCCTCGACGACCTGCGCGAGGCCACCCAGGCCTTCGTCCGCGCCCGCGACGCCCTCGGCTGACGGGCTCGGCGGACTGGGCGCCGACCATCATCGTCACGATCGAGCGCCGGGGCCTTCCTCGATGTCCACCTCGTCGCCGCGGAGCAACTCGCCGCAGTGGGAGCAGCGCACCTCAGCGCGCACATGCTCTCCGCACGCCTGGTGCCGCAGCAGTACCGTGGTCCGGCCTCGCCCGCCGTCCAGCGGTCGCCCCAGGCGGTGATCGCCATCAGCACCTGCGTGAGCTCCAGCCCCTTCGGCGTCAGTGCGTACTCGTAGCGCGGCGGCCGGTCGGAGTACTGCCGCCGCTCCAGCACGCCCATAGCTTGAGTTCCCTCGAGGAACTGACCACCACGCCCCGGAAGGCCGCGATGACCACGACCACCGAGCCCACCAGCCAGCCGATCGCCGAGCTGCTGTTCCAGGCAGACGCGGTGCCGATGAGCACCGATCCGGCCACCATCAAGTCATGGCCGGCGGCGGCCGAACAGCTTGCCGCGGCACCCAAGTACTGGCTGTCCACGAGCCGGGCGAGCGGCCGTCCGCACGCGATGCCGGTCCTGGCGGTGTGGGTCGGCGGCGCGCTGGTGGTCAGCACGCGGCCCGGCACGGTGAAGGGCCGCAACCTGGACCACGGCGGGGGGTGCGTCGTGACCATCGCGACCGAGACCATCGACCTTGTCGTCGAGGGCGACGCGACCCGGATGACCGACCCCGAGCGGCGGCAGCGCGCCGCGGCGGCCTTCGCGGCCAAGTACGACTGGCGGTTCACGCTGCGCGACGGCCGCATCCACGACGACACGCTGCCGGGCTCGCCTGAGTACGCCTTCTACGAGATCACCCCGACGAGGGCGTTCGGCTATGGCGCCGACGGGTTGACGGCGACCCGCTGGCGGTTCTGATCCTCCTGGGCGCCGGTGAGCCGGGCGCCCTCGATGTCGACGTCCGGCAGCAGCCGGTCCAGCCACCGCGGCAGCCACCAGGCGCGGTCGCCGACCAGCGCCAGCACGGCGGGCACCATGGTCATCCGTACGACGAACGCGTCGACGGCGATCGCGACGGCCAGCGCGAAGCCGATCTGCCGGACGTCGGCCGCCTCGTTCAGGATGAACCCGCCGAACACGCTGATCATGATGATCGCCGCCGCGGTGACCACCCGCGCACCGTGGCCGAACCCCGTCGTGACGGCGCCGACCGCCGGCTCGCCGTGGGCGTACGCCTCGCGCATCCGCGTCACCAGGAACACCTCGTAGTCCATGGCCAGGCCGAACACGATGCCGACGACGACGATCGGCAGCATGCTGTTGATCATGCCGACCTCGTCGACGCCGACGCCGGTCAGCCAGCCCCACTGGAACGCCGCGACCATCGCGCCGAACGTCGCCGCCATCGTCAGCAGGAAGCCGAGCGCCGCTTTCAGCGGCACGACCAGCGACCGGAACGCCAACATCAGCAGCACGAACGACAGCCCGACGACGACCAACAGGTACGGCAGGAGCGCCTGCGACATCCGCTCGGAGAAGTCGATGAACAGCGCCGTCGTGCCGGTCACCAGGACGGCCGCGCCGGCGGGTGCGTCCGCACCTGCAAGCTCGGAGCGGATCGCCTCGACCAGCCGCTCGGTCTCCGGGCTGGACGGCCCGCTCGCCGGGACGACGGTGACGACGGCGGTCCGGCCGGCCGGGTCCAGCTCTGGCGGCGTGACCAGCGCGACCCCGTCGAGCCCTCGCAGGCCCTCCGTGACGTCGGCGGCCGCGGACTCGACGCTTCCGGCGCCGTCGACGACCACCAGCAGCGGCCCGTTGAAGCCCGGCCCGAACCCCTCGACGGTGAGGTCGTAGGCCTGGCGTTGCGTGGTGTCGGCGGGGTAGGTGCCCTCGTCGGGCAGCCCGAACCGGACGTCCAGCATGGGCAGCGCGAGCACCGCGAGGCCGGCGATGCTCGCCGTCAGAGCGACGACCGGGTGCCGGGTGACCAGGCCGGCCCACCGGCGGCTCAGCCGCGGCGCGTCGTCCTCCGGGTCGGCGGCGCGGGACCGCAGCCCCGGCAGCGTGGACAGCATCCGCCGTCCGGCGAACCCGAACAGCGCCGGGAGCAGGGTCAGCGCGATGACCACGGCGATCGCGACGGTGACGGCGGCGGCCAGGCCCATCTCCGTCAGCATCGGGATGCCGACGACGGCGAGCCCGGCCAGCGCGATGACGACGGTGAGCCCGGCGAACACGACCGCGGTCCCGGCCGTGCCGATCGCCCGGCCGGCCGCCTCGTCACCGGGCACGCCGGAGGCCAGCTCGTGGCGGTAGCGCGAGGCGATGAACAGCGCGTAGTCGATGCCGACCGCCAGGCCCAGCATGGTGGCGAGGATCGGGGTGATCGTGCTCAGGTCGACGAACGCCGTGGCCGCGGTGACCAGCGCGACGCCGACGCCCACGCCGACGATGCCGGTGAGCAGTGGCATGCCCGCCGCGATCAGCGACCCGAACGTGATGACCAGCACGAGCGCGGCGACGGCGATGCCGAGCAGCTCGCTGCCCAGTTCCGGCTCCGGCTCGACGGCCGTGCCGGCCAGCTCCACCCGCAGCCCGGACTCGCGGGCGAGGTCGGCGGCGTCCTCCAGGGTCTCGCGGGTCTCCGGCTCCAGCGACAGGAAGTCGACGGCGTAGGTGACCTCGGCCAGCGCGATGCGGCCGTCCTCGGACACCAGGCCGGCGGCGAACGGGTCGACCACCTCGGCGACCTGCGGCCCGGCATCGATCTCGGTGACGGCGTCGACGATCGCCTGCTGGTGGGCCGGGTCGGTGACGGTGCCGCCGTCAGGCGCCGCGAACACCAGCCGCGCCGCCGCGCCGTCCGGCGAGGAACCGGGGAACCGCTCCTGCAGCAGGTCGAACGCCTCCTGCGACTCCGTGCCGGGGATCGCGAACGAGTCCGACGTCGGGCTGGACAGCGTCGCGGCGGCCACCCCGGCCAGCGCGATCACCGCCAGCCAGACGGCACCGACCAGCCGGCGGCTCCGATACGAGAACCGCCCGATCCGGTACAGCAGGGTTGCCACGACAGCCTCCGACAGTCACTCGACTTAGAACGTTTCTACTTTCTGAGAGTAACTGTCAGCTTGTGGGCGACGCAAGATCGGTCAGGATTCGAGAAGCGGCGGGTCGTGCGAGCTCCCTAGCCTGGGTCGTGTCAGTACAGGCAGCACGGGGAGGACCGGCCGATGAGCACGCAGAAGTCCGGCGCGACGTACGAGGGGTTCGACGAGGCCGAGCGGGCCGCGATGAAGGAGCGGGCCAAGGAGCTGAAGAAGTCCAAGGGCGGCAAGCGCGATCCCGAGGCCGAGCTACTGGAGAAGATCGCCGAGATGCCGGAGTCCGACCGCGTGCTGGCCGAGAAGATCCACGCGCTCGTCCGGTCCGCCGCGCCCGAGCTCGCTCCGCGGACCTGGTACGGCCAGCCCGCCTACGCCAAGGGCGGCAAGGTGATCTGCTTCTTCCAGGCCGCGGCGAAGTTCGGCACGGAGTACGCGACGTTCGGGTTCAACGAGGCACCGCTGCTGGACAACGGCACGATGTGGCCGACGGCGTTCGGCCTGCGGAACCTGACCGCCGCCGACGAGGAACTGCTCGCCTCGCTGGTGAAGAAGGCGGCCGGCCAGTCGGCCGGCGCGGCGGGCTAGATCTCGGCGAGCACCGCGGCGACCAGCCGGGCCCGCTCTTCCAGCGACGCGACCACGACCTGCTCGTGGACGGCGTGCGCGCCGGCGCCGCGCGGGCCGAAGCCGTCGAGCGTCGGGACGCCGAGCGACCCGGTGGTGTTGGTGTCGGCGCCGCCCGCCGCCGGTGCGCCGCCGATCCGCAGGTCGAGGGTCGCCGCGGCCCGGCGCACGGTGCCCAGCAGGGCGGCGCTGGCCTCGCCCGGTGCCCACGTCGGCCGCCGCGACATCACCTCGGCGGTCACCGCCGCGCCGGACCGGATCGGCCGCAGCGACGTCAGCCCGTCCAGCACCACCCGCTCGGACTCGGCGTCGGCGAACCGCAGCCCGATGTCGGCGTGGGCGGCCGCCGGGACGACGTTCGTGCGTCCGCCGCCGGCGATGGTGCCGACGTTGCACAGCACGTCGCCCGGAGCGTGCCGGACGATCGAGCGGACCAGGATCAACTGGTCGACCAGCTCGTCGACGGCGGAGATGCCGGCGCCGGGATCGAGCGCGGCATGCGCCTCGACGCCCTCGACCGCCAGCCGCAGCCGGGTGCTGCCGCGCCGTCCCGACTTCAGTGAGCCGTCCGGGTGCGGCGACTCGAACCCGAGCACGGCGACGGCGTCGCGGGCGGCCTCGGCAACCAGCGCGGACGCCGTCGGGGAGCCGACCTCCTCGTCCGCCACCACGACGACGCGCACCGGCGGGCGTCCGGTGCCGCCGGCCTCACCGGCGTCGCGGGCCAGCTCGAGGGCGGCCTCCATGACGACCAGGCCGCCCTTCATGTCGTAGGCGCCCGGGCCGTGGGCGACGCCGTCGGCGACCCGCCACGGCATCGGGCCGTCGAGCTGGCCGACCGGCCACACGGTGTCGTGGTGCCCGAGGAACAGCACCGGCGCCGCGCCCGCCTTCGCGCCCCGGCCGGGGTGCTCCATGACCAGGTGGTCGCCCCCGGGCGCGGCGACCCGGCGCACCGTCGCGCCGAGCTCGCGGTGCCGCGCCAGCAGGACCTCGCCGAACGCGTCCAGCCGGGCGGCATCGCCGGTGGGCGTTTCGTGCCGGACGTAGCTCTCGAGCCGGTCGACCATCGCGTCGACGTCGGGTGCGGTACCGTTCATCTCACCACTATACGTTTCGTATCATCGTCATCGTGGTCGGCCTACGGGTTGCTCTGCGTGATTTGCGATCCGTATCTGCTCCTAGGAGGGTCATGATCCCGCGCGTCGAGCGACTCACGTCCGCCGCCGACCTCGCCTCCGCCGCCCGCCTGTACCGCGAGGTGTTCGGCTACGAGGACCCCGCGCACTCGGTGAACCCGCGGCTGCTCGCGTCGCTGGCGGCCAACGGCGGCTCGGTGGTCGGCGTCCGCGGCGACGACGGTGAGCTGGTCGCGTTCGCGTACGGTTTCGTCGGCATGGACCGCGGCGAGGTCTACCACTACTCGCAGGCCGCCGTCGTCGCCGCCGGGCAGCAGGGGCGCGGGCTCGGGCGGGCGCTCAAGCGCGGCCAGCGCGAGGTCGCCCTCGCCGGCGGGCAGACCCGCATGCGCTGGTCGTTCGACCCGTCGGTGGTCCGCAACGCGCACTTCAACCTCGACGTGCTGGGTGCGACGGGGCGGTGGTTCCGGCCGGAGTTCTTCGGGCTGCCCGACACCGACCGCATGATCGTCGACTGGGACCTCGACGACGAACGCCGCGCCCGCGAGGCCCCGGCGCCCGCCGTCCTGCCCGCCGACCTCGCCGACCCGGCCGGATGGCTGCGGCCCCGTCCGGCCGGCCCGGACACCTGGCTGCCGCTGCCGCTGACGTCCACCCCGGAGCAGCGGCGCGAGCTGGGCGCCGTCATCGGCTCGCTGATCGCCGACGGCTCGGTCGCGACGTCCTGCGTCCGGGTCTCGACGCAGACCGGCGCCTACCGCTTCGTCCGGGCCACGCCATGACCGAGCTGACCAGCCCGTCCCAGCGGTTCGGCGCCCGGCTGCAGCGGCCGTCGTCGGCGGCGGCGCTGCAGGCGCGGGTGATCGAGCAGGAGACGCGGACGCTGGCCGAGGCCTTCGAGCGGGTGGCCTCCGACGGCTCGGTGGTGGCCGCCGCGGCGACGGTGGTGGCGGCGCGGCGCCGGTTCGTCGCCGGCACCGGCAAGTCGTTCGCGTACGCGTCGCTGCTGGCCGTCGACCTGTCCGCCGGCCTGTCCAACGTCACGCTGGTCGACGGCACGCTGGTCCGGCACCTCGACGTGCTGGCCGACGTCCGCGACACCGACGTGCTGGTGGCGGTCTCGCTGCGCCGGTACCGCCGCGAGACCGTCGCGCTGGCCGGGCGGTTCGCGGCCGCCGGCGGCACCGTCGTCGCCGTCACCGACACCGCGGCGTCGCCGCTCACCGCCGTCGCCGGGCAGTCCATCGTCGTGCCGACCGCGAGCGCCTCGTTCGCCGACTCGCCCACCGCCGTGGCCGCCGTCCTGCACCTGCTGGCCACGCTCACCACCGCCAGCGCGAAGGGTGCCCGGCGCCGGCTGGCCGAGCGCGACCGCCTCGCCCACGACCTCGACCTCTACTGGGAGGACTGACCGTGCGCGTCACCCATGCGTCCCTGCACCTGGTCAGGCTGCCGCTGGTGCACCGGTTCCGCACCAGCTCGCACGCCAAGGACCACCTCGACCACATCCTCGTCCGCCTCACCGACGAGTCGGGCACGGCAGGCTGGGGCGAGATCGCCTCGCCCACCGACCCGTTCTACTCGCCGGAGACCGTCGACACCTGCTGGCTGGTCGCCGAGCGGTACCTGCTGCCGTCGCTGCTCGGGGTGCGCTGGGACGACCCCGCCGAGGTGGCCGGGCTGTGGGCGAAGGTGCGCGGCCACCAGTTCGCCAAGGCCGGCGTCGACATCGCGGCGTGGACGCTGTGGTCGCTGTCCGGCGGGGTGTCGCTGGCGACGGCGCTCGGCGGCGTCCGTTCGTCCGTGGTCGCGGGGGTGTCGCTGGGCATCGAGCCGACCGTCGACGACCTGCTCGCCGAGGTCGCCAAGCACGTCGACGCCGGCTACCCGCGGGTGAAGCTGAAGATCGCCCCCGGCTGGGACGTCGAGCCGGTGCGCGCCGTGCGGGCGGCGTTCCCGCAACTGATGCTGCACGTCGACGCGAACGGCGCCTACGGCGAGTCCGAGGACGAGGTGGCGGCACTGCGCGCGCTCGACGAGCACGGCCTGACGATGATCGAGCAGCCGTTCGCGCCGCGGAACCTGCTCGCCCACGCCGCCCTGCAGCGCGACGTCGAGACCCCGGTCTGCCTCGACGAGTCGATCGACACGCTCGACGACCTGCGGACCGCGGTGGTGCTGGGTGCGTTGAAGGTGCTCAACATCAAGGTGTCGCGCATGGGCGGGCTCGGACCGGCGGTGGCCGCGCACGATCTCGCGGCCGAGCACGACATCCCGGTCTGGTGCGGCGGCATGCACGAGTTCGGCGTCGGCCGCGCCGCCAACGTCGCGCTGTCCAGCCTGCCCGGCTTCACACTGCCGTCCGACGTGTCCGCGTCGGACAAGTACTACGAGCGCGACGTCGTCACACCGCCCATCTCCGCCTCGGGCGGGGTGGTGGAGGTGTCCACCGGCCCCGGCCTCGGCCACACCGTCGACGAGGAGTTCGTCGCCTCGGTCACCGTCCGTTCGTCGACGCTCGGTGAGGAACCGTGACCGGTAGCGCTAAAATAGCGCTATGAGGACGATCCAGGTGCGTGAGATTCCGAATGAGGCGTACGAGACCATCCGCGAGCGGGCGCGTGCCGAGGGAAAGTCGCTGCAGTCGTACATGCGCGATCAGGTGATCGCAATGGCGGCACGCCCCACCAAGCGGGAGTCCGTCGCCGCCCTCGAGGCGGCACTCGCCAGCTACGGGCCGGCGAAGACCAACGCGTCGGCGATCGCCGGCGACGTGCACGCCGACCGTCGCTGATGGCGTTCGTCATCGACGCGTCGGCGTTGGTGTATGCCGCGATCACCAGTGCGGACCCGGCTGCGCGGCTGCGGCGCCGGCTCAGCGACGACACCGTCCACGCGCCGCATCTCATCGACGCCGAACTCGGCAACGTGCTCCGGCGCCACGTCCAGCGTGGCGATCTCACAGCGGCGCACGGCGAAGCCGTCCTCTCGGCGGCGCCCAGGCTCATCGACCATCGGTACGAGCACACCGGCGCCATCGCGACCGCCGCCTGGGCACTGCGCGACAACGTCACCTTCTACGACGCCGTCTACGTCGCGATCGCCGCGGCGCTCGACGTCCCGCTCGTGACGGCGGACCGCCGGCTCGCCAGCGCCCAGGCGTTGCCCTGCCGCGTCGAGCTTCCGTAAATCGGCTGGTCAGCGGGACATCTCTGGGCTTACCCCAGCGTGGAACCGGGGGATTCCCCCAGGGTGAATCGGGGGCTTTCCGGGTTACCTCGCGACGCGTGCCCGGCGAGAGTGAGACGCGACTTCACCGACTCTTGCCGACGGGACGCATCATGACCACGACCCTTCCTCTCGACCGACCGCCAGCACCGACTCCGCCCTTGCCACCGCCGCCGCGCCGCGGCCTGGTCGTGCGCGTCGCCCGCTGGAGCGCCACCCACAAGTGGCTGGCCATCGTGCTCTGGCTGGCGTTCGTCGCGGCCGCGATCGTCGGCGGCGGCGCCGTCGGCACCAAGGAGGTGGAGGACGGCGAGAACGGGGTGGGCGCCTCCGCGGGCGCCGACAAGGCGCTCATCCAGGCCGACTTCGACGACCCGTTCACCGAGTCGGTGCTGGTCCGGTCCGCCGACGGCGGCGCCGTCGACACCGGCTCGGACGCCGTCACGACGCTCACCGCCAACCTCGCCGCCGCCCCGGGCGTGGCCGGCGTGTCCGACCCGCAGGTGTCCGAGGACGGCACCGCCGCGCTCTACGAGGTGACGCTCGACGTCCCCGAGGGCACCGACGCCGAGGAGGAGGACGCCGCCAGCGCGGCTGCCGCCGAGATCGCGGAGGTCGTCGACGACACCGACCCGGCGCTGACGGTCGGGCAGGTCGGCGACGCGTCGCTGGGCGAAGCACTCGACCAGGTCTACGAGGACGACCTGCAGCGAGCCGAGTACCTGTCGCTGCCGGTCAGCCTGCTCATCATGCTCGTCGTGTTCGGCGCGCTGATCGCGGCCGCGGTGCCGGTGCTGCTGGCGCTGTCCTCGGTGGTCGCGGCCATGGGGCTGTCGGCGTTCGCGTCGTACGTCGTGCCGTCCACCGACATCCTGGCCTCGGTCGTCCTGCTCGTCGGCATGGCCGTCGGTGTCGACTACTCGCTGTTCTACGTCCGCCGCGAGCGGGAGGAGCGCGAGAAGGGCCGCGGCACCATGGACGCCGTCGCGGTCGCCGCGGCGACGTCGGGCCGGGCGGTCGTCGTCTCGGGCATCGCCGTCATCATCGCGATGGCGGGCATGTTCTTCGCCGGCGAGGCGACCTTCCAGTCGCTGGCCATGGGCACCATCCTGGTCGTCGCGGTGGCCGTCGTCGGCTCCGTCACGGCGCTGCCCGCCCTGCTGGCGATCTTCGGCCGCTGGATCGACCGGCCGCGCATCCCGCTGCTGTGGCGGCTCCGTCGGCGCGACGGCGGCGAGCCGCGAGTGTGGCGCGCCGTGCTCGGCCCGGTGCTGCGGCACCCGAAGACGGCGCTGGTCGCGGGCCTGCTGGCGCTGCTCGCACTCGCCGCCCCGGCGCTCGGCATGAAGCTGTCGCAGCCCGGCATCTCCGACCTGTCCAAGGACGTGCCCGAGGTGCAGACGTACGACGCCATCACCACGGCGTTCCCGTCCGAAGGCGCCGCGCACGACATCGCCGTCTGGACGCCCGACGGCTCGCCGCTGGACACCGAGGCGGCCGACGGCGCCGTCGCCGGGCTGAGCGCGCAGCTCGCCGCCGACCCGGAGTTCGCCGCCGGCGACGGCCTGGTCGCCGAGTACTCCACCGACGGCTCCGTCGCCCGCATCGACGTGCCGGTGCCGTACGAGCACGACGACGAGCGCGCCGAGGACTCTCTGCGGGTGCTGCGCGACGATCTGGTGCCGGCGGCCTTCGGCGGCATCGACGGCGTGGAGACGGGCGTCACCGGGATGACCGCCGGCAACGTCGACTTCCGCGGCCTGCTCGCCGACCGGATGCCGATCGTCATCGGGTTCGTCCTGCTCATGACGATCGTGGTGCTGGTGATGGCGTTCCGTTCGCTGGCGGTGGCCCTCACCGCCGCCGGACTGAACCTGCTCTCCGTCGCCGCCTCCTACGGGCTGCTGACGCTGGTGTTCCAGAACAGCTGGGCCGAAGGGTTCCTCGGCTTCGAGTCCACCGGCGCGATCATCACCTGGCTGCCGCTGTTCCTCTTCGTGATCCTGTTCGGCCTGTCGATGGATTACCACGTGTTCGTCGTCAGCCGAATCCGCGAGGGCGCCAAGGCCGGCATGACGACGCGCGAGGCGGTCCGCACCGGCATCATCCGCTCCGCCGGCGTGGTCACCAGCGCCGCCGTGGTCATGGTCGCCGTGTTCTCGATCTTCGCGACGCTGGGCGCCATCGACTTCAAGCAGATGGGCGTGGGCCTGGCCGCGGCGATCCTCATCGACGCGACCATCGTCCGGGCCGTGCTGCTGCCGTCGATCATGGTGCTGCTGGGCGAGCGCAACTGGTGGCTGCCGAAGCCCCTGCACAAGCTCCCGGCGCTCGAGCACTGAGCCACCGAACCGAGGGCCGTCCGCACGACGCGGGCGGCCCTCGGTCCGATGGTCAGCTCGTGAAGACCTCGACCTCGATGAGCCGCGAGTAGTCGCGGTTGTTCGACGCCAGGCCGACGATCCGGACGGCGTCCGCCGTCACCGGCGCGAACGTCGACGTCACCCGGCCGGCGGTGTTGCCGCGCACCTCGTCCACCGTCTGCCACGCCCCGCCGGCGCGCACCTGGACGTCGAAGTCGCGCAGGCCGTAGCGGGCCGCCGGGTAGCGCGTCGAGTCCAGCGTCCAGGTCTCGACCCGCGAGATCGACGCCGGCGCTGCCAGCGTGACGTCGTAGGTGTCCGGGAAGACGCCGCTGGTGCCGTCGTTCCAGCCGGTCAGCGTGTCCCACTGCTCGGAGTCGGTGTTGCCGTCGACGGCGCCGCAGACGTCGAAGTTCGCGTGCGTGGACGACGCCACCGCCTGCTCGCCGAGCGCGAGGTTCGCGCCGTCACCCTTCGGCGGCTGCGGCAGCACCTCGACCGGGACGGTAACCTCCGCGCCGTCCGTCGTCGCCCGCACCTCGTACGAACCGGGCTCGGCGTCGAGCGGCACGGTGACGCCGATCCGCGCCGTGACGGTGTGGTCGGGATCCCAGGCGGGCAGCCACGACGACACCAGCCGGCGGTCCAGCACGACGGGGCCGCCGGCGGCCAGCTCGACGTCGGCGTAGAGGTCGGCCGTGCCGGCGTTCGTCATGCCGAGCTGGAACGAGCTCGGCAGGCACGGCAGCCCGACCACCCGCACGCCGCCCTCGGGCGTCGCGGCGAGCCGGACGGGGTCGTCGTCCGGCCGTGCCGCCGTGCTCGCCACCGCCGTGAGCAGGCCGAGCACCGTCGCCGCACCCGCCACGACCGCGATCTGCCGCCGCTTCATGCCTGGCCTCCCACCACGTGGATGCTCGGGTCGCCGTCCTCGACGGCGAGCAGGGTGCGGGTGCTGACCGTGCCGTCCGGGACGGTGACGCGGTCGACCACCCGGTAGTCGGCCAGCCACCGCTCCGGCGTCACCTCGACCCGGACGTAGCCGCGCTGGAAGTTCGAGAACTTCACGTGCGGGTTCTCCGCCAGGATGGTCAGGCCGCCCTCGTCGTTGTCCATGCCGTCGCGGCCGGAGCTGATCGACGTACCGACGAACTCTGTGCCGATGACCGGGGCCGCGGGGTCCGCGTAGTCGGCCTTGAGCTCGGAGACGACGCTGCGGTGCAGGTCGCCGGCGATGCTGACGAGGTTGCGCACGCCCCGCTCGGCCGCGCCGCCGAGCACCCGCTGCCGCGACGCGACGTAGCCGTCCCAGGTGTCCATCGGGACGATGACGTCGGCGCCGGCCCGGGTGTCCAGCTGCGCGATCGCGGTCTGGTGCGCCAGCACCTCCCAGCGTGCGGACCGTTCCGCGAACCCGTCCAGCAGCCAGCGCTCCTGCTCCGCGCCGGTGATGGTGCGGTTCGGGTCGAGCGAACCGGGGTTCGGCGAGTCGGACCCGTCACCGGCCGCCTGGTCGTCGCGGTACTGGCGGGTGTCCATGAGGTTGAAGCGGACGAGGTCGCCGTACTGGAAGCGCCGGTACAGCTGGACGTCCGGCCCGATCGGCTGCTGCGACAGGCGCACCGGCATGTGCTCCCACCAGGCGCGGAAGGCGTTGGCCCGGCGGACGAGGAACTCGTTGCGGGTCGGCGTGGGCGTGTTGCCCTCGGGGATCTCGTCGGCCCAGTTGTTCTCGACCTCGTGGTCGTCCATGGTGACGATCCACGGCGCCGAGGCGTGCGCGGCCTGCAGGTCGGCGTCGAGCTTGTACAGGGCGTACCGGCTGCGGTACTCGTCGAGCGTGACCGTCTCGCGCAGCGTGTCGGCCGGGAGCTGCTGCTGACGCACGCCGGCGCCGACGCCCACGCCGTACTCGTAGAGGTAGTCGCCGAGGTGGAAGACGACGTCGTGCTCGTGGGCGGCGAGGTCGCGGTAGGCGGTGTAGAACCCCTCCCAGTACGCCTGACAGGAGGCGAAGGCGAACCGCAGCGCCTGCGGCGAGTCGCCGGGGGCGGGCGCCGTGCGGGTGCGGCCGACGGGGCTCACGTGCCGGCCGACGCGGAAGCGGTACCAGTACTCCCGCCACGGCCGCAGCCCCTGCACGTCGACGTGGACGCTGTACGACTCCTCGCGCCGGGCCCGGGCGCTGCCGCTGCGCACGACGCGGCGGAAGTCCGGGTCCTCCGCGACCTGCCACAGCACCATCACCGGGCGCGGGCCGAGGCCGCCGAACGGCTCCAGCGGCCGGGGCGCCAGCCTGGTCCACAGGACGACGGAGTCGCTGAGCGGGTCGCCCGACGCGACGCCCAGCGCGAACGGATACTCGGGCAACTGGGTGAGCTCGACGGCGGACCCGTCGGCCGACGCGAGCCCGGGCAGCGACCCCACCACGGCGAGGCCCATGGCCGCGCCCGTGACGGTGAGGAACCTGCGCCGGGTGGCGTCGATCGCGTCCAGCCTGAGCCCTCGGAAGGGGTTGTGGTCGCCGGTCATGACTGGACAGCAGATCAGCCGCATCCGACCACAGACCGGACATCAGGTGTCCGGTTGTCGAACAGCTTTCGGTGCCTGTCCGGTCTTCGAGATGGTGGGTCGCGTCTGGGTTGGCCTGGGGTTGCCGCGTTGGGGCCGTCCCCCTGCTGCCCGATTGTCTTGGCCGCGGGCGCGCGCCTCAAGTCCGCGCGCGTTGTGGTCGGGCTCCGCTGTGGTTGGGGCGCTTGGACTTGACCCGCGCGCCCGCGGCTAAGAACGGGCAGCTATCAGGGGGACGGGGGAAGAGCGGCGACGGCGCTAGGCCTCTGCGCCCGTTTCGGTGTGAGTTTGGTGTCGTGGAGCGTCCGCCTGGTGAGATTTCACCGTGATTCGGGGGCCATCACGAGGATTACCCCAGCGCCAACACCCCTACAGTCATGGTGATGCTCACGGAATCCTCGTGATGTAGGCGATCGCCGATGGTCATCGCTGTCCACAGTCCGACAAAGCACGCGAAACGGGCAGGACAAGTGTGAGGCGTGCCCACATCCTCCCCGTCCCCCTGATAGCTGCCCGTTCTTGGCCGCGGGCGGGTGGGTCAAGCGGTCATCGTCGCGCGAAGCGCCACTAGTCCGCTTGACGCGCTCGTTCGCGGCAAGAGAATGGGGCAGCAGGGGGACGGGGAGCCCCGGCGAACGCCGGGGAGAACAAACGCTGCCGTACCGGCGCACAGGTACCGGCGCGAGAGTCCTGGCGCGACCCCCATCGCCGTCCGCATCGTCGCGACTCTGTCGGTGGGACGTCGTAAGCTCGGTGGTACCGAACCCCCCACCCCAGCAGGTGTGGGGGCATGGCTGCGTGCCCGGAAGGTCAACCGATGAGTCTCAGCGGTCTGCTGTCCGCCCTGCTCGGCGACGACGGCGACCCCACCCTGCGCTCGGCCGTCGCCGACGCGCGCACGGGTGCGGTCACCGCCCTCGACCTCACCGCGCCGCCGGCGTTGCGCCCGTTCGTGGCCGGGGCCATCGCCGCCGACGCCGCCGGTGCCGGGGCGGGCCGGACGGTGCTCGCCGTCACGGCCACCGGACGCGAGGCCGAGGACCTCGCCACGGAGCTGCGCTGCCTGCTGCCGCCGGAGTCCGTCGTCGAGTACCCGGCGTGGGAGACGCTCCCGCACGAGCGGCTCTCGCCGCGCAGCGACACCGTCGGCCGGCGGCTGGCCGTGCTGCGCCGGCTGGTCCATCCCGACGAGGAGTCCGGCGGGCCGGTGAAGGTCGTCGTCGCGCCGGTGCGCAGCGTGCTGCAGCCGCAGGTCGCCGGGCTGGCCGAGCTGCGTCCGGTCGCGCTGCGGCCCGGCGACGACGTCGCGCTGGACACCGTCGTCGAGCAGCTGGCCGCGGCCGCCTACGTCCGCGTCGACCTCGTGGAGCGGCGCGGCGAGTTCGCCGTCCGCGGCGGCATCGTCGACGTCTTCCCGCCCACCGAGGAGCACCCGCTGCGGGTCGACTTCTGGGGCGACACCGTCGAGGAGATCCGCTACTTCACCGTCGCCGACCAGCGGTCCACCGACGCCGCCGAGCACGGGCTGTGGGCGCCGCCCTGCCGCGAGCTGCTGCTCACCGACGACGTCCGGCGGCGCGCCGCCGCGCTGGCACACGAGCACCCCGAGCTGGCCGAGATGCTGGAGAAGATCGCCGCCGGCGTTGCCGTCGAGGGCATGGAGTCGCTGGCTCCGGTGCTGGTCGACCGCATGGAGATGCTGATCGACCTGCTGCCCGCGGGCACGCACGTGCTGGTCTGCGACCCCGAGCGGGTCCGCACCAGGGCGCACGACATGGTCGCCACCAGCCAGGAGTTCCTCGACGCGTCGTGGGCGGCCGCGGCCGGCGGCGGGAAGGCGCCGATCGACCTCGGCGCGGCGGCGTACCACACGCTCGGCGACGTGCGGGCGCAGGCCATCCGGCAGGGACTGCCGTGGTGGAGCCTGAGCTCCTTCGGCCTCGGGACGTCCGACGACGCTCCGGCGCGCCCTGAGAAGGAGGACCTCGACGCCGACCTGTACGCCGTCGACCTCGGAGAGGACATGGTCACGGCCGGCGCCGTCGCCACCCGCGAGCTCGACGTCCGCCCGGCCGAGACCTACCGCGGCGACACCAAGCGCGCCGTCGCCGACCTCTCCGGCTGGCTGGCCACCGGCGGCCGCGCCGTCCTGGTCACCGGCGGGCACGGCACCGCGGAACGTGTCGTCGAGGTGCTGGGCGAGTCCGAGGTCCCGGCGCGCTACGTCGAGGACGTCGTCGCCGCGCCGGAGCCGGGCGTCGTCCTCGTCACCACCGGCGGGCTCAAGCACGGGTTCATCGCCAACTCCGCCGCGCTGGCCGTGCTGACCGAGGACGACCTCACCGGGCAGCGGGTGTCCACCAAGGGCACCACCCGCATGCCCAGCCGGCGGCGCAACCAGGTCGACCCGCTCCAGCTCAAGCCCGGCGACTACGTCGTGCACGACCAGCACGGGGTCGGGCGCTACGTCGAGATGACGAGCCGGACGGTGCAGGGCGCCACCCGCGAGTACCTCGTCGTCGAGTACGCGCCGTCCAAGCGCGGCCAGCCCGCCGACCGGCTCTACGTCCCGACCGACCAGCTCGAGCAGGTCACCAAGTACGTCGGCGGCGACGCCCCGAGCCTCGACCGCATCGGCGGCAGCGACTGGGCCAAGCGCAAGGGCCGGGCCCGCAAGGCGGTCAAGGAGATCGCGGCCGAGCTGATCAAGCTCTACGCCGCCCGCCAGGCCGCGCCCGGTCACGCGTTCGGCCAGGACACCCCTTGGCAGCGCGAGCTCGAGGACGCCTTCCCGTACGTCGAGACCGCCGACCAGCTGTCCACCATCGACGAGGTCAAGCGCGACATGGAGCGCGAGATCCCGATGGACCGCGTCATCGCCGGCGACGTCGGCTACGGCAAGACCGAGATCGCCGTCCGGGCGGCGTTCAAGGCGGTGCAGGACGGCAAGCAGGTCGGCGTGCTGGTGCCGACGACGCTGCTGGTGCAGCAGCACTTCGCCACGTTCTCCGAGCGGTTCGCGCCGTTCCCGGTGACCATCCGGGCGCTGTCGCGGTTCCAGTCCGACGCCGAGGCCGCCGAGACGATCGAGGGGCTGCTCGACGGCTCCGTCGACGTCGTCATCGGTACCCACCGGCTGATCACGGGCGACGTCCGGTTCAAGGACCTCGGCCTGCTCATCGTTGACGAGGAGCAGCGCTTCGGCGTCGAGCACAAAGAGAAGCTCAAGCACCTGCGCGCCAACGTCGACGTGCTGACGATGTCGGCGACGCCGATCCCGCGGACGTTGGAGATGTCGATCACCGGCATCCGCGACATGAGCGTCATCACCACGCCGCCGGAGGAGCGGCACCCCGTCCTCACCTACGTGGGCGGCTACGACGAGAAGCAGGTCGGCGCGGCCATCCGGCGCGAGCTGATGCGCGACGGCCAGGTGTTCTTCGTGCACAACCGGGTCGAGACCATCGAGAAGGTCGCCGCGCGGCTGCGCGACCTGGTCCCCGAGGCGCGGGTCGCCACGGCGCACGGGCAGATGGGCGAGCACGCGCTCGAGCAGGTCATCAACGCGTTCTGGCAGCGCGAGATCGACGTGCTGGTGTGCACGACCATCGTCGAGACCGGACTCGACATCTCCAACGCCAACACGCTGATCGTCGACCGGTCCGAGCGGCTCGGCCTGTCCCAGCTGCACCAGCTGCGCGGCCGGGTCGGGCGCGGCCGCGAGCGGGCGTACGCGTACTTCTTCTACCCGCGCGAGACGCCGCTGACCGAGGAGGCGCACGAGCGGCTGGCCACCATCGCGCAGCACTCCGACCTCGGCGCCGGCATGCAGGTCGCGATGAAGGACCTCGAGATCCGGGGGGCCGGCAACCTGCTCGGCGGTGAGCAGTCCGGCCACATCGCCGACGTCGGGTTCGACCTCTACGTGCGGCTGGTCGGCGAGGCGGTGTCCGAGTACCGCGGCGACGGCGCCGAGGCGCTGCCCGAGGTCCGCATCGAGCTGCCGGTCGACGCGCACATCCCGCACGACTACGTCGCCAGCGAGCGGCTGCGGCTCGAGGCGTACCGGCGGCTGTCCGAGGCGATCGACGACGCCGCCGTCGGCGCCGTGCGCGACGAGCTGGAGGACCGCTACGGCGCGCCGCCTGAGCCGGTCGAGAACCTGCTGGCGGTGGCCCGGTTCCGGGCGTACGCCCGGCGGGCGGGGCTGTCCGAGGTCACCGTCCAGGGCACCTACATCCGGTTCGCGCACGTCGAGCTGGCCGACTGGCAGCGGGTGCGGCTGAATCGGCTCTACCCGAAGTCACTGGTCAAGGACGCCGTCGGGACGATGCTGGTGCCCCGGCCGCGGCCGACGACCATCGGCGGCCCGCAACTGCGCGGCGTCGAGCTGCTGGCCTGGGCGAAGACGGTCATCGACGACGTCATCGCCCACCAGCCCGACCGGGCCGGGACCCGGGCTGGATAGGATGCGCGCGGGCATCGTCCGTCCCGCTGTACGCCGAACTCGAGTACCGACGAAGAGGATCACCGTGCCGACCATCCGACGCATCGTCATCGCGTCCCTCGCCGCGGCCAGTGCCGTCGCGCTGACCGCGTGCGACTCCGAGCAGATCGGCGCCGCCGTCGTCATCGACGGCGACCGGTTCACCGTCGACGACCTGCAGAACGAGGTCCAGCACGCCCAGCGGCTCGAGGGCTTCGACGTCGACGCGGCCGGGGGCATGCCGGCGTTCCAGCGCACCATCCTCACCCGGCACATCCAGCACGAGATCTTCCTGCGCCTGGCCGAGGACGAGGACATCGAGGTCAGCGAGGCCGACATCGACGACGCCATCGACGAGATCTCCGCGCAGGCTCCGGGCGGCGACATCGAGACGGCGCTCGCGCAGGCCGGCTACACCGAGAAGGCGTTCCGGGCCGGCGTCGCCGACCAGCTGATCGCGCAGGCCTACTCCGAGGAGACCGGCGCCGACACCGCCGCGCTCACCCAGACCCTGGTCGACCTCGGCGACGAGCTGGGCGTCGAGGTCAACCCGCGCTTCGGCACCTGGGGCGACGACCTCACCGTCAGCGGCGACACGGGCTCGATCTCCGAACCGGCTTCGTGAGCCTGGTCCTGCTCTCCACCAGCCCGCGCGTCGCCCCCGGGCTGCTCTCCGCGGCGGCGTGGGACGCGCTGCGCTCCGCCGCCTCGGTGTACGTCGCCGACGAGGCGCACCCGCAGGTCGCGGCGCTGCGTGCCGCCGGTGTGACGGTCGAGGTGGCGGCGTCGCCGCCGTCGCCGTCCGCCGGTGACGTGGTGTGGCTGCTCCCGCCCGGCTCCGACGGGTCGGAGTTCCCGGGCGTCCCGGTCGTGGTCGGGTCGTCGGACCTGCCCGGGGCGCGCCTGCTCGACCTCGTCGCCGTCATGGACCGGCTCCGCTCGCCCGGCGGCTGCCCCTGGGACGCCGAGCAGACGCACCGCAGCCTGGCGACGTACCTGCTCGAGGAGACGTACGAGACGCTCGAGGCGATCGAGTCCGGCGACGACGACGATCTGCGCGAGGAGCTCGGCGATCTCCTTCTGCAGGTGGTCTTCCACGCCCGGCTCGCGCAGGAGCGGCCGTCCGATCCGTGGGGGATCGACGAGGTCGCGGCCGGCATCGCGGCCAAGCTGGTGCGGCGCCATCCCCACGTCTTCGGCGACGTCGAGGCGTCATCCGCCTCCGACGTGGGGGAGCGCTGGGAGCGGCTCAAGCGCGAGGAGAAGAACCGCTCGTCCGCGGTAGACGGCGTGCCGCTCGCCCAGCCGGCGCTGTCGCTGGCGGCCAAGCTGGTCCACCGGGTCGAGAAGGCGGGTGTGCCGGTTCCGGTGCCGTCGGTGCTCGAGCGCGAGCCGGAGTCCGCCGCCGACGTCGGTGACGCGCTGTTCGCCCTGGCGGCGGCCGCCCGCGAGCGCGGCATCGATCCCGAACAAGCCCTCCGCGACTCCGCCCGCCGCTACATCGCCGCCGTCAAGGCCGCCGAATCGGGTGCCGCACTCGATGGGTGAGCGTTTGGTGTTGCTCTGACGACACCAAACGCTCACCCATCCGGTGGCCGACTAGCGTTCGCCCGGCTGCTCCTCGCGCAGGCCGCGCGCGGTGAGATCGTGCAGCCGCTCCAGCCACCCCTCCGGCGCCGGCCGAGCGCTCGCGAACTGGCCGGTCAGCGAGACGCCGACACCCGCGTTCACGTCATCGAACGTCAGACCGCGGGCCTTCAGCCAGGCCGGCGCCCCAGGTGAGCTCAGCTCTGGGCGGCGATTGACGGCGTACATCATGTAAGGCGTCCGACGGCGCCGACCCCAGTCCTCGGCCGGCACGGGATAAGGGTCGCCGGGCGGCGGCTCCGGCCCGAAAGCGTCGTACCAGATGTTGCGCAGCCACTCGTCGGTGATCCACTGAGAGTCCGCGACCCGGTGCGGCGGGTACGACGAATCGCGGATGTGGGCGGCGAGCTCGTCGCGGAAGGCGTGGTAGCTGCCGTCATCGTCGTCGGCCAGCATCTCGAGAGCTTCTTCACAGGCTTCGACGTAGGCCTCCGGCGTCTCGTCGGCCACGCCGAACCCGCCGCCGAAGTGGTCCTTGAAGTTCTCGCTCGGCGAGGTCATGTGAGGTCCTCCATGCGTTTGCAGTTCAGATTTCGCTCTCCGACCGGGAAGCACGTGACCAGACTCCAGCTCGATGCCCCGACCCGTTTGAATTGGAAGAATGCCCCTGGTTCCTTGCCTTCGGCGATCGGGTCATAGGGCACTGCGTAGATGGGTGGCGCGCCGTGGGCCATCGCGTGCTCACGTGCGTCGAGCCAGTCGTCGGTCATCGCTCGGCTCGACGTCGCTGTGCCTCGGTACCCGTTCGCGTCACCGGGTACGAGGCCGGCCGATTCGGCGCTCACATAGATGCTGATGCGCTTGGTCTTCGACTTGGTGTTGTTCGTGAGCAACCCGTTCAATCCGCCGGCATGGACGCGCGCCCATCGCAGGAGGGCATCGATCGGTTTGGCCATGGCTTCGGCCGAGGTGAATCCGCCGGCAATGGGTCCACACCAGTGATTGGACTCGACGCCGCCGTTGGGCAGGAGACGCCAGGGCTCGTCACCGGACGGGTCTTTCAGCCAGAGCAACCGCGCGAGCTGGGTTTCCGGCGCGATGTGGGGACCGTGCCGTTGCACGGCGTGACTCGCGCCGTCCTGGAGCATGTCCACTCCCATCTGCCGGTGGTCCTCGTGCAGTTGATCGCCGACCAGGATCGGCACAGCGTCGCTGGCATCCTCTCGTGCGACCGGCACCTGGTCGGCTGCTTGCGGTGTCAGCGCAACGCTCGCATCGACGGATCCGAGCAGATCAATGACGTAGTCCTGGGCGAAGCCGGTGGGGAAATGGTCCGTCAGGGCAGCACCGGGTGCGGCCGGGCCCAGGGGCGGCAGGGCTGCCAGGCCGTGCCAGGGGGCGAGCAGAGCGAGCAGCGCGTGGATCTCCGTCACGTACGGTTGCCGCGCCGAGGCGAGCCGGCCGCGCAGGTCGGCGTCGAGGTGGCGTCCCAGGCCGTCGACCTGTTGGGCGAGGGCGGGGACGTCCAGGACGTGGCGGGGCAGCCGGACCGCGGCCACGGTCTCGGCGATACGCCGCACCCGTTTCCGGGCGTCGGTGGCCGCGCCGTCGGCCTGCCGTTCAAGGTCGACGCAGGTGCGGAGCAGGCCCTCGATGGCAGCGCGCAGGGCGCCGCGGTCGGGCGGCGGCGCCGGTTGCTGCGTCACCCGTCGCACGCTACCCGCTGCGTGGCCGCAATGCAGTCCGGACCGCCCGGAACCCAGGTGACCACCGGTAGCGTTGTCATCAGACAACGACGAAGGGAACTTCCGTGACCTGTCCGAAGTGCAACGGTCAGATGAAGACCTATGACCGGTTGGGCGTGCACGTCGAGCAGTGCGACAATTGCAAGGGCATCTTCCTCGACAAGGGCGAGCTGGAGCAGATCGTCGCCGCCGAGGAGCGGTACAACGCGCCCCCGCCGCCGCTGGAGTACGGCGGCCGCCAGGCACCCCCGCCGCAGCAGCCGTACCAGCAGCCCTACCGTGGCCGCCCCGACAGCCCGGCCCCGTACGGGCGCGGCTACTCCGACTCGCCGAGCCCGTACGGCTACGGCGGCCGCAAGCGCAAGAAGAGCATCTTCGAGCAGCTCTTCGACTGACCCCCACGCGTGAATCTGCTGATCTGCGAGCGCTGCGGCGAACGCGCCGACCACCCGCAGGTCGAGCCAGAGGCGGTCATCCGGTGCGCCCACTGCGGCCACCGGTGGCCGTTCCTCCGGCTCCCGCTGTTCTGCCTGACCGGCCCCAGCGGTACCGGCAAGTCCACCGTCCAGCGGCTGCTCGCGACCGAGCTCGCCGACCGGTTCGTCGTCCTCGAGCAGGACGTGCTGTGGGTGGCCGGGCTGCGTGACGACGCGGCGGAGCACCGGCCGTTCCGGTCGACGTGGCTGCGGATGGCCGCGATGATCCACCAGAGCCGCCGGCCGGTGGTGCTGTGCGGGACGGTCGTGCCGCCGGAGTTCGAACCGCTGCCCGAGCGGGCGCTGTTCGAGCGTATCGACTACCTGTGCCTGACGTGCGACCCGGACGTCCTCGCCGAGCGGCTGCGCCGGCGGCCGGCGTGGCGGGAGTGGGACGAGCCGCGCATCGCCGAGATGCTCGACTACGCGGCCTGGATCGAGAAGAACGCCGCCACCATGGATCCGCCGATGTCGCTGCTCAACACCACGGGGGTGCCGGTGGACGAGACGGCGCGCGCGGTCCGCGTCTGGCTGGACGACCGCGCCGGACGGGCGAGCGGCTAAGAGAACACGCCGAGCTCGGAGGCCAGCACCAGGTACATCCCGTGCGACCAGAGCAAGGGGCGGGCGCTGGGTCCCCACCGTTCGATCCACTCCGGCAGCACGTCCGGCGCGAGCAGCGGCGGCACCTGCTCCGGCAGGCGCCCGGACGAGTCGGCGGTCGACGCGATCCACCGCAGCAGCTCCATGGCGCGCGACGACGACCCCGCGACGGCGTGGTGCCAGCCGAGGAACGCCGCCAGGATCGGCCACTGCCCGCCGCCGTAGAACGTGTCGCCGACGTAGCGGTGTACGCCCCCACCCGGCGTCGACAGCTCCGACGACACCCGGGCGACCGTCGCGCGCATGACGGGCCCGCCCGGAGCCAGCAGCCCGAACGGCACCCCGGCCACCACCAGGCTCGCGTCCACCGCCGTCGACCCCAGCCACTTGCGCAGCACGCCGTCGTGGACACCGTCGCGCGCGACCAGCTCGGCGATCTCGCCGGCCGCCGCCGACGCCGGCCCCGGCAGCACCCCGAGCGACGCGGCCGCCCGCAGCCCGCCGTACACCGACGCCAGCGTCGAGACGTGGGTCTGGTCGCGGTGCTCCTCCCACCAGTCGCGGCAGGTCCGGGCCCCGACGGCGACGAGGTAGCGCACGGCGGTCTCGGCCGCCGGCACGTACGGCGCCACCGGCAGGTCCCAGCGCGACAGGTGCGACCGCAGCGCCCACAGCCACGTCCCGTAGCCGTCGACCTGGTAGTTCCACCAGTCGTCGTCGTGCCGCTCGCCGGCCAGCGTGTACCGGGCCGGCAGCAGCTCGGCGTCGCCCGGCTGCTCGCCCGCCGCCACGCGCGCCGCCAGCGACTCGACCACCGGCGCCTCCCGCGTCAGCACCCGCGCGCACCAGTCGTGGAACGCGGTCGCCGACTCGACGGCGCCCCGGCCGAACCCGCCGGCCCTGCTCATCCCCTCGGCGACGAACGCTCCGTCGCGGAACCAGCAGAAGCCGTACGGCGCGAAGCTGACCGCCGCCGGGTACGCGCCGGACGGGTCCTGGGCGCGTGCGATGAGCGCGACGCTGACCTCGGCGAGCTCCGCGAGTCGCCGCGGATCGGCGTCGGCAGGTCCAGACAATGGGTTGACAGCGTCAGCCATGATGCCCGAATGTAGCCGATGTAACCGGTTTATGTAACCGGTACCAAAGGAGCGGCCAGACCGATGGACAACGCGGAGCCGAAGAGCCCCCAGCGGCGGCGCACGCCCGGGCGCGCCAGCGTGACCATCCGCGACGTGGCCCGGCACGCCGGCGTGTCGGTGGCGACCGTGTCGCGCGCACTCCGCGGCAGCGACCTCGTCCACCCGGCCACCCGTGAGCGCGTCGACGCCGCCATCGAGGCCCTGCGGTTCACGCCCAGCCAGCTCGGCCGCTCGCTGGCCGAACGCCGGCACGCCGCGAACGGCATCGTCTTCCCCGACCTGTCCGGCCCCTTCTACGCCGAGGTCGTGCTGGGCTACGAGGAGGTCGCCGCGACGCTGGGCCGCTCGGTGCTCATCCTCAGCACGCACAACCGCGACTCCGCCGACGAGATGGTGCTCGAGCTCGCCGGCCGGGTCGACGGGCTGGCGGTGTTCGGCCGGACGGTGCACGACGACGTCGTCGCCGAGGTCGTCCAGCGCGGCGTCCCCGTCGTCCTCATGGCGCGCACCGAGATCGAGGGCGCCGACTCCGTCCGCACCGAGAACGTCGTCGCCGCGGCCTCCGTCGTCGACCACCTGCTCGAGCACGGGCACCGGCGCATGGCCTTCCTCGGCGATCCCGTCGACTCCACCGACGTCGCCGAGCGCTGGGCCGGGTTCCGCGGCGCCCTCGCGCAGGCCGGCGCCGAGGTGCCGGAGCAGGCCATCCCGGCCGGCTTCAAGGAGGACGACGGCGCGCGCGTCGCCGCCGACCTCGTCGCCGGCGGCCTGCCCGACGTGGTCGTCTGCGCGAACGACGAGCTGGCGCTCGGCCTCACCGTCGCGCTGGCCGAGCAGGGGATCGAGGTACCGGGGGATGTCGCCCTCACGGGGTGGGACGACGTCATGGCGGCGCGCTACGCGGGGCTGACGACGGTCCGTCAGCCGATGCGCGAGATGGGGGCCCGGGCGGCCCGGATGCTGGACGCCCGGATCAGCGGAGACCGTTCCGAACCACGTCACGACGTCCTGACCACCCAGCTCGTGGTCCGCAGCAGCTGCGGGCCGCACCCCTAGAGGAGGCTCATCGATGAGTCGACGACACATCAGCGCCGCGACCGCCCTGGCCGCGGCGACCGCCCTGGCGCTCAGCGCCTGCGGCCGCGACGACGACGCGGGAGGCGGCGGCAACGGCAACGCGGCGCCGTCCGCCGACATCACCGACGGCCCGGCCACGGGCACCATCGAGGTCTGGGCGATGGGCACCGAGGGCGAGGCGCTCGGCGACTTCCTGGCCGACTTCGAGGAGGCCAACCCCGACGCCACCGTCGAGGTGACCCCGGTGCCCTGGGAGGGTGCACACGACCGCATCGCCACCGCCATCGCGGCCGGCGAGACCCCCGACGTCAGCCTCATCGGCACCACGTGGATGGGTGAGTTCGCCCAGACCGGCGGGCTGGAGCCGACGCCGACGGACCTGTTCGACGAGAACGACTTCTTCCCCGGCCCGTGGGCCTCGACCGTCGTCGACGGCACGTCCTACGGCGTCCCCTGGTACGTCGAGACCCGGGCGCTGTTCTACCGCACCGACCTCGCCGAGGCGGCCGGCCTGGAGCCGCCGCAGACCTGGGACGACCTCAAGGCGTTCGCGCAGGGCCTGCAGCAGGCCGGCGCCCAGCAGGGCATCTACCTGCAGCCCGGCCAGAGCGGCTCGTGGCAGACGTTCATGCCCTTCGCCTGGCAGAACGGCGCGACGCTCACCGACGGCGACGCGTACACGCTGGACAGCCCCGAGATGACCGAGGCGCTGGAGTACTACACGTCGTACTTCACCGAGGGTCTGTCGCAGGACACCGTGCTGCAGCCGGGCGCGCTGGAGCAGATGTTCGCCGACGGCTCCATCGGGTCGTTCATCTCCGGTCCGTGGCACATCGGCCTGGTCCGCGACGCCGGCGCGACGGACACCTTCGACGTCGTCCCGCTGCCCGGCAAGGACCAGGCGCCCGGCACGTCGTTCGTCGGCGGCGGCAACCTGGCCGTCTTCACCGACTCCGACAACAAGGACGGGGCCTGGAAGCTCATCCAGTACCTCACCGAGACCGAGGTGCAGCAGCGCTGGTACGAGACGGCGACCGGCCTGCCGTCGCGGCCCGAGGCGTGGGAGTCCGGAGTGCTGACCGAGGACCCGGTGGTCGCGGTCTTCGGCGAGCAGCTGGAGAGCACCGAGGCGCCGCCCGCCGTCCCGACGTGGGAGCAGGTCGCGTCCGTCATCGACGGCGACATCGAGGCCGCTGTGCGGGGCGCCATGAGCCCAGCCGACGCCGTTGCCGACATGCAGTCGCAGGCCTCGTCCATCGGGACCGGATTGCAGTAGCCGATGACCACCGCCACCACGGCTCCGGCGAGCCGCCCGGCCCCTACGGGCGGTTCGCCGGCCCGCCGTCGCCGGTCGCTCCTCCAGCGGCGGCAGGCCCGCACCGCCTGGCTGCTCGCGCTGCCGTTCCTGCTGCTGTTCGCGGCGTTCACCGCCGGACCGGTATTCGCGTCGCTGCTCATGAGCTTCACCGACATGCGCAGCACCGACGTGCGCACGCCGTTCGCCGTCGACCTCGCCGCGTTCGACAACTACACGGCGCTGTTCCAGGACGCGCTGTTCCGCAAGGTCGCCGTCAACACGGCGATCTTCGTGCTGGTCGGCGTGCCGCTGACGATGGTGCTGGCGCTGGCCGCGGCGGTCGGCCTCAACAACATCACCCGGCTGCGGGCGTTCTTCCGGCTCGGCTACTACCTGCCGGTCGTGACCAGCATCGTCGCCGTCTCCGTCGTCTGGCGGTTCCTGCTGCAGCCGGACACCGGGCCGATCAACCAGCTGCTGGGCGCCGTCGGCATCGGCGGCCCGGACTGGCTGGGCGACCCGTCGCTGGCGCTGCCGTCGATCATCGCCATGGCCGCGTGGCGCAACCTGGGCACGCTGATGGTGATCTTCCTCGCCGGGCTGCAGACGGTGCCGCGCGAGCTGCTGGAGGCGGCCGAGGTCGACGGCGCCGGCCGCTGGCAGCGCTTCCGGCACGTCACGCTGCCGCTGCTGCGCCCGACGCTGCTGTTCGGTGCCGTCATCACCGGCATCGGCTATCTGCAGTTCTTCGAGGAGCCGTTCGTGATGACCAACGGCGGGCCGCTCAACGCGACGCGGTCGGTCTCGTACTACATCTACGACCAGTTCAGCTTCGGCAACTACGGGTACGCCGCGGCGGCCAGCTACGTGCTGTTCGTGGCGATCGTGGTGCTGACGGCGATCCAGTTCCGCGTCCTGCGGCCGAAGGCGTGAGGGGCCGACGATGACGACGACGATCGAGACCCCCGCCCCGGTCCGGGACGGCGAGACCACCGGCGGGACGGACCGGCGCTCGTCGCGCTGGCTGTACGTCGTGCTCGCCGTCGGCCTGCTGGTCATGGCGCTGCCGTTCGTCTGGATGGTGCTGTCGTCGGTGAAGCCGGAGGCCGAGGTCCGGTCGATCCCGCCGACCTGGCTGCCGGAGACCTACACGCTGGAGAACTACCGCGAGCTGTTCGACCGGCTGAGCTTCCCGACGTACTTCTTCAACTCCACGGTGGTCGCGGTCGTCGTCACGGCCGGGAACCTGGTGTTCGGCTCGATGCTCGGCTACGCGCTGGCGAAGCTGGAGTTCCGCGGCAAGCGGGTGGTGTTCGCGCTGGTGCTCGGGACGC
This sequence comes from Jiangella rhizosphaerae, assembly GCF_003579925.1. Taxonomy (GTDB): domain Bacteria; phylum Actinomycetota; class Actinomycetes; order Jiangellales; family Jiangellaceae; genus Jiangella; species Jiangella rhizosphaerae. The sequence continues at coordinate 31,854 of NZ_QUAL01000020.1, forward strand.
TCATGGTGCCCGGCATGGTGACCTTCGTGCCGCTGTTCGTGCTGGTCAGCAACATGGGGCTGACGAACACGTTCCCCGGGCTGATCCTGCCGTACCTGGTCGGGCCGCTGGGAGTGTTCCTCATGCGGCAGTACTTCCTGGGGCTGCCGGACGAGCTGATCCAGGCCGCGCGGGTCGACGGCGCCGGCGAGCTGCGCATCTTCTGGAGCGTCATGCTGCCCCTGACCGGGCCGGCGCTGGCGACGCTGGGCATCCTGACGTTCCTGACGTCGTGGAACAACTTCCTCTGGCCGCTGGTCGTGGCGCAGACGGAGGACATGTACACCCTGCCGGTCGCCCTCGCGCTGTACGCCGTCGGCCAGAACGCCACGCAGTACGGCCTGCTGCTGGCCGGCGCCGTCGTCGTGGTGGTGCCGGTGATCGTGCTGTTCCTCGCGGTGCAGCGGTACTTCGTCCAGGGCATCGCGATGACCGGCATCAAGTGAGTTATCGGAAGGACAGACGCGTGAGCAGTGAGATCGACGCCCGCACCGACTTCGAGACCAGGCTCGGCCGGGCCAGCGGGGAGGCGGGCGGCGCCGCGGTGTCGCTGCCGGCGCCCGGCGGCCTGACGGCGAGACCCGGGCGGGCGCAGGTCACGCTGTCGTGGGACCCGGTCGACGGCGCCGCGGGCTACCTGGTGCACGTGGCCGAGTCGGCCGACGGGCCGTTCGAGCCGCTGGACCACCAGGGCCGCGACGTGCTCTCCGTCCCGCACGGCCCGTACGCCGACACCACCGGCACCCCGGGCGTCGAGCGCTGGTACGCCGTCGCCGCGGTCGCGTCGGTCGATCAGGTCGGCCCGCTGAGCTCCCCGGTGGCCGCGGCCTCGACCTCCGCGGAGGGCGAGCCGGTCGCCGTCGTCGTCGACGCCGCCTCTGACGAGGGCGAGCTGGACCGGCCGTGGCGGCCGATGATCGGCAGCGAGCACCTGTCCCACGCGCTGTCCACCGACCGCACCGGCGGGCGGGAGATCGGCGCGGAGCTGAGGGCGGCGCTGAAGGCGGCGCACGACGAGCTCGGGGTCGAGACGGTGCGGGCGCACGGCATCCTCGGCGACGACCTCGGCGTCTACCGCGAGGTCGACGGCGAGCCGGTCTACGACTTCACCGGCGTCGACCGCGTCTACGACATGGTGCTGTCGCTCGGTCTGCGGCCGATCGTCGAGATCTCGTTCATGCCGCGCGACCTCGCCGCCGACCCGTCGGCGACGGTGTTCGAGTACGGCGCGATCATCTCGCCGCCGAAGGACTGGGACCGCTGGTACGACCTGGTCCGGGCGTTCGTCGCGCACCTCGTCGACCGGTACGGGCTGGACGAGGTCCGTGACCGATGGGCGTTCGAGGTGTGGAACGAGGCCAACCTCGAGGTGTTCTGGTCCGGGACGCCGGAGGACTTCTTCCGGCTGCACTCCGTCGCGGCCCGCGCCGTGAAGGACGTGGACCCCGGCCTGCGGGTGGGTGGACCGGCGTCGGCCGCGGCCGGCTGGATCGACCAGCTGCTGACGGCGATCGGCGACGAGCCGCTGGACTTCGTGTCCACGCACACCTACGGCTCGCCGCCGCTGGACCTGCGCCCGGTGCTGGCGCGGCACGGCCGGGCCGGCACCCCGATCTGGTGGACCGAGTGGGGCGTGACCCCGACGCACTTCAACGAGGTCAGCGAGTCGGTGTTCGCGGCGGTGTTCCTGCTGCGCGGCATGCGCTCGGCGATGGGCCGGCTGGAGGCCCTGTCCTACTGGGTGGTGTCGGACCACTTCGAGGAGCTCGGCCGGCCGCCGGCGCTGTTCCACGGCGGCTTCGGCCTGCGCACCGTCGGCGAGCTGCGCAAACCCCGGTGGTGGGCGCTGGCGATGCTGGAGGCGCTGCCGGCGCGGCGGCTGGCCGTGCGGTCGTCCGGCGACGGTGCCGACTCTCTGGTGGAGTCGCTGGCCGCGCTCGACCCGTCCACCGGCCGGGCCGCGGCGCTGGTGTGGAACGGGACGCTCGACCAGTCCAAGGCGGCGGGCTCCGCGGAGCTGGGCCGGCGGGTGTCGCTGCGGTTCACCGGCCTGCCGGACGGCGACTACGAGCTGCGCCACCACCGCGTCGACGACGACCACTCGTGCGTCCCCGCGGTCTGGCGGCGCATCGGCGGCGGCGCGGACTGGCCGACCGACGCGCAGTGGGCCGGGCTGCGCGCTGCGGACCGGCTGGACCAGCTCCACCCGCCGCGGCGGGTGACGGCGGCCGGCGGCGCGGTCGACGTCGAGTTCGACCTCCCCAACCCGTCGATGTCGCTGGTCGAGCTGGTTCCGTTCGGGAACTGAGCCAGGGTTCGTTCGCGTGGCGAGCACCTCACTCGCTCCAGGGCCGGATGAGGGCCGGATCGCCGCATTGTGTGGTGCTCAGGCGAGTGAGGTGCATCCGCGGTGGGTGACGCCTAGTTCACGCAGAGGCAGAACGGGTGCCCGGCCGGGTCGAGGAACACCCGGAACGACGTGCCCGGCTGGTGCTCGTGCTTGGTCGCGCCCAGCTCGAGCACCGCCGCCTCGGCCTCGTCGAGGTCGTCCACGATGACGTCGAGGTGCATCTGCTGCGGCACCTTCTGGCCGGGCCACTCAGGCGGGGTGTAGTCCTCGACCTGCTGGAACGAGATGCAGTTGCCCTCCGTCCGGATGTCCGCCCAGCCCGGGGAGAGCTCGACCTTCCAGTCCAGGAGCGCACCGTAGAACGTCGCGAGGGTGCTCGCGTCGGGGCAGTCGATCACGAAGCTCGGGAAGCGTGCGATAGCCATGCGGCCACCGTAAGACAGGTTCCGGACGATCCGCGTCCGGATTGTCCGCGGCGCACGGTGCCCAGCGGCCAGTCGAAATTCTGACTGCTCGCTAGTCGATTTTCCGGCTGCACGCAGGGCGGCCCGTCGCGACCGGTTCGGGTACTTGGTCCGGGTAGGCTGCGGTCGTACGAGCGTGCAGCGCCGCCGTCGTCACTGCGCCCGCGTACGACGACGACAGCGACACACCGCAGGAGACGATACGTGGCCACGATCGAAGCAATCGGAGCACGCGAGATCCTCGACTCCCGGGGCAACCCGACGGTCGAGGTCGAGGTGGCTCTCGACGACAGCACCATCGCCCGTGCCGCCGTCCCGTCCGGCGCCTCCACCGGCGCGTTCGAGGCGGTCGAGCTGCGCGACGGCGACGCCGCTCGCTATGCCGGCAAGGGCGTGGAGAAGGCCGTGACGGCCATCATGGACGAGATCGCGCCGGAACTGCTCGGCTTCGAGGCCAGCGACCAGCGGCTCGTCGACCAGGCGCTGATCGACCTGGACGGCACCCCCAACAAGGGCAAGCTGGGTGCCAACGCCATCCTCGGCGTCTCGCTGGCGGTCGCGAAGGCCGCCGCCGACTCCGCCGAGCTGCCGCTGTTCCGCTACCTGGGCGGGCCGAACGCGCATCTGCTGCCGGTGCCGATGATGAACATCCTCAACGGTGGCGCGCATGCCGACAGCAACGTCGACATCCAGGAGTTCATGATCGCGCCCATCGGCGCCGAGACCTACCGCGAGGCCCTGCGCTGGGGCGTCGAGGTCTACCACACGCTCAAGGGCGTGCTGAAGGAGCGCGGCCTGTCGACGGGGCTGGGCGACGAGGGCGGCTTCGCGCCGAACCTGCCGAGCAACCGCGACGCGCTCGACGTCATCGTCACGGCGATCGAGAAGGCCGGCTTCACGCCGGGTGCGCAGATCGCGCTCGCCCTCGACGTCGCGTCGACGGAGTTCTACGAGGACGGCACGTACACCTTCGAGGGCAAGAGCATCTCGGCCGCGGAGCTGACGAAGTACTACGAGGACCTCGCCGGCGCCTACCCGCTGGTCTCCATCGAGGACCCGCTCTCCGAGGACGACTGGTCCGGCTGGGCCGCGCTCACCGACGTGCTCGGGAACCGGCTGCAGATCGTCGGCGACGACCTGTTCGTCACCAACCCCGAGCGACTCGAGCGCGGCATCAAGGACCGCGCCGCCAACTCGCTGCTGGTCAAGGTCAACCAGATCGGCTCGCTGACCGAGACGTTCGACGCGGTCTCGCTGGCGCAGCGGTCCGGGTTCACCTGCATGATCAGCCACCGGTCCGGCGAGACCGAGGACACCACCATCGCCGACCTCGCCGTCGCCACCAACGCCGGCCAGATCAAGACCGGCGCCCCGGCCCGGTCCGAGCGGGTCGCGAAGTACAACCAGCTGCTGCGCATCGAGGAGGAGCTCGACGACGCCGCCCGGTACGCCGGCGCGTCGGCCTTCCCGCGGTTCCAGGCGTAGGAGCGTCCCGTGCCCGCGTCGCGCCGTTCGCCCAGCGCCCGCCCCGCGGCGGGCGCTGGCACGGCGCGGCGTCCCAGCGCGGGCCGGGCCG
>NZ_QUAL01000002.1 GCF_003579925.1 Jiangella rhizosphaerae
GGGCCGCGGCGCAGCGCCTCGAGCCGGCCGGGCGAGGTGACGCGCGCGAACGCGGCCCGGACGAGGTCGGCGTCGAGCGGCTCGCGCCCGCCGCCGACGAACGCCTCGACCGCCGCCAGCGCCGCCGCCGCGTTGTGCGCCTGGTACTCGCCGTGCAGCGGCAGGAAGATCTCGTCGTACGGCCCGGTGAGGCCCTGCAGGCCGATGAGCTGGCCGCCGACGGCCATCTCGCGGCTGCGCACCCCGAACTCCAGGCCCTGCCGGGCCACCGTCGCGCCGGTCTCGGCGACGCGGGCCAGCAGGACCTGCGCGGCCGACGCGGTCTGCGGGCCGAGGATGGCGTACCCGCCGGGCTTGATGATGCCGGCCTTCTCGGTGGCGATCTCCTCGATGGTGTCACCGAGGTACTCGACGTGGTCGAGGGCGATCGGGGTGACGACGGCGACCCTGCCGTCGGCGACGTTGGTGGCGTCCCACGCGCCGCCCATGCCGACCTCGACGACGGCCGCCTCGACCGGCGTGTCGGCGAACGCGGCGTAGGCGAGCGCCGTCAGCACCTCGAAGTAGCCCAGCCGGACGTCGTGCTTGGAGTCGACGAGGTCGAGGTACGGCTTGATCTCGGCGTACGTGGCGGCGAACCGCTGCGGCGCGATGGGTTCGCCGTCGATGACGATGCGCTCGGTGACCGACTGCAGGTGCGGGCTGGTGTACCGGCCGGTGCGCAGGTTCAGCTCGCGCAGCAGCGCGTCGGCCATGCGCGCCGTCGACGTCTTGCCGTTGGTGCCGCCGATGTGCAGGACGGGGTAGGCGTGCTGCGGGTTGCCCAGCAGGTCGAGGACGTCGCGGATGCGCTCGAGCGACGGCTCGACCAGCGCCTCCGGACGCCGGGCCAGCAGCTCGGCCTCGATGCCGCGCAGGACGTCGTCGTTCACGACGACGCCTGCGGCAGGCCGGCCAGCTGGGCCTCGAGCCGGGCGATCTCGGCCTCGGCGGCGGTGCGGCGGCCACGCACCTTCTCGACCTCGGACTCCGGCGCCTTGGCCAGGAACTGCTCGTTACCGAGCTTGCGGACGGCCTGTTCCAGCGCCTTCCGCTCGTTCGCGAGGTCCTTGCTCAGCCGCTTGCGCTCGGCCTCGACGTCGACCGCGCCGGAGAGGTCCAGTTCGACGGTGACGGCGCCGACGACGACCTGCGCGGTGGCGGTGAAGGCGCCGGACGGCTCGGTCAGCCGGGTCAGCGAACGGAACGCGGCCTCGTGCTCGGCGAACACGAACCCGTCCGACGCCCCGGCGGTGACGCGCGCCGGCACCTTCTGGCCGGGCTTGAGACCCTGGTCGCTGCGGAACCGGCGGACCTCGGTGACCAGCCGCTGCAGCTCGGCGACGGTGGCCTCGGCCGCGGCGTCGCGACGGGCCGCGTCGGGCGCCGGCCACTCGGCGACCACCAGCGACTCCGCGCCGGTCAGCGTCGTCCACAGCGCCTCGGTGACGAACGGCGTCACCGGGTGCAGTACGCGCAGCAGGCGGTCGAGGACGTGGCCGAGCACCAGCTGGGTCCGGTCGGCGACGTCGCCGCCCGCGCTGAGCTGGGTCTTGGCCAGCTCGACGTACCAGTCGCAGAACTCGTCCCACGCGAAGTGGTAGAGCGTGTCGCTGAGGCGGGCGAACTGGTAGTCCTCGTAGTACGCGTCGACCTCGGCCAGCACGGTGTTGAGCCGCGACAGGATCCACCGGTCGGCCGCAGTCAGTTCGCCGGACGGCGGCAGCTCACCCACCCGGGCGCCGCTGATCAGCGCGAACCGCGTGGCGTTCCACAGCTTGTTGCAGAAGTTGCGCGAGGCCTGCACCCAGTCCTCGCCGATGGGCACGTCGGCGCCCGGGTTGGCGCCGCGGGCCAGCGTGAACCGCAGCGCGTCGGAGCCGTAGGCGTCCATCCAGTCCAGCGGGTCGACGGCGTTGCCGAACGACTTGGACATCTTCTTGCCACGCTCGTCGCGGACCATGCCGTGCAGGGCGATGGTGTGGAAGGGAATCGCCTTCTCGGGCCCGGCGTCGGCGTGCGCGTAGAGCCCGAACATCATCATCCGGGCCACCCAGAAGAACAGGATGTCGTAGCCGGTGACCAGCACCTGGTTCGGGTAGAACTTCTCCAGCGCCGGCGTCTCGTCGGGCCAGCCGAGCGTCGAGAACGGCCACAGCGCCGACGAGAACCAGGTGTCGAGCACGTCCTCGTCCTGCACCCACCCCTCGCCGCTGGGGACGTCGTCGTCGGGGCCGACGCAGACGACCTCGCCGTTCGGGCCGTACCAGACCGGGATGCGGTGGCCCCACCACAGCTGCCGCGAGATGCACCAGTCGTGCATGTCGTCGACCCAGGCGAACCAGCGCGACTCCATCGTCTTGGGGTGGATGGTCACCCGGCCGTCGCGGACGGCGTCGCCGGCGGCCTTGGCGAGCGGGCCGACGCGCACCCACCACTGCAGCGACAGCCGCGGCTCGACGACGGTCTTGCACCGCGAGCAGTGCCCGACGGCGTGCACGTACGGCCGCTTCTCGGAGACGATGCGGCCCTCTTCGCGCAGCGCCGCGACGACGGCCGGCCGCGCCTCGAAGCGGTCCAGGCCCTGGAACGGGCCGTGCGCGGTGATGACGCCCTGCTCGTCCATGATGGTGAGCATCGGGAGGTCGTGCCGGCGGCCGATCTCGAAGTCGTTGGGGTCGTGCGCCGGGGTCACCTTGACCATGCCGGTGCCGAACGACGGGTCGACGTGCGGGTCGCCGACGATCGGGATGCGCCGGCCGGTCAGCGGCAGGTCGACCTCGGTGCCGATGAGGTGCTTGTATCGCTCGTCGTCGGGGTGCACGGCCACGGCGGTGTCGCCGAGCATCGTCTCGGCACGGGTGGTGGCCACGACGACGTCGTCGCTGTAGCGGATGGAGACCAGCTCGCCCTCGTCGTCGCTGTGCTCCACCTCGATGTCGGACAGCGCGGTGTGGCAGCGGACGCACCAGTTGATGATCCGCTCGGCGCGGTAGATGAGCTCGTCGTCGTAGAGCCGCTTGAAGATGGTCTGGACGGCGCGCGACAGGCCGTCGTCCATGGTGAACCGCTCGCGGCTCCAGGCGACGCCGTCGCCGAGCCGGCGCATCTGCGCGAGGATCTTGCCGCCGGACTCGGCCTTCCACTCCCAGACCTTCTCGACGAACGCCTCGCGGCCCAGGTCGTGCCGCGACACGCCCTCCTTGGCCAGCTCGCGCTCGACGACGTTCTGGGTGGCGATGCCGGCGTGGTCCATGCCCGGCATCCACAGCGCCTCGTAGCCCTGCATGCGCCGCCGCCGCACCAACGCGTCGATGAGCGTGTGCTCGAACGCGTGCCCCAGGTGCAGGGACCCGGTGACGTTGGGCGGCGGGATGACGATGCAGTAGGGAGGCTTGTCGCTCTTCTCGTCGGCCTCGAAGTAGCCGCGCTCGACCCAGCCCTGGTAGAGCGGCGCCTCTACCGCCGCCGGGTCGTAGACGGACGGCAGGGTGGCTTCGGGGCGAGTCGACTGGGTCACGCCGCGGAATTCTACTGCGGATGGGCGCCCGATACCGTACGACCATGGCCTTCGTGATCTACGGCGCCGGTGCGATCGGCGGCGTCCTCGGCGCACGCCTGCACTCGGCCGGGTTCGACGTCCGGCTCATCGCCCGCGGCGCGCACCTGTCCGCCGTCCGCGCCGGCGGGTTGCGGGTCGAGTCGCCCGAGGGAACGACGACGGTGCCGGTGCCGGTGTACGGGTCGCCGGCGGAGGCCGGAGTGGAGGCCGGCGACGTCGTGATCCTCACGATGAAGAGCCAGGACACCCCGGCCGCGCTGGAGGCGCTGCGTGCGGTCGCCGACCCGTCGACGCCGGTGGTGTGCGTCCAGAACGGCGTGGCCAACGAGCGGCTGGCGCTGCGGCTGTTCTCGCACGTGTACGGCGTGTGCGTGATGTTCCCGGCCGCGCACGTCGAGCCGGGTGTCGTCCAGGCGCGGTCGGCGCCGACGCCGGGGATCCTCGACATCGGCCGCTATCCCGCCGGCATCGACGACACCGGGCGGTCGGTGGCGGGCGCGTTCGCCAAGGCCGGCTTCGTCTCCGAGCCGCGCGAGGACATCATGCGGTGGAAGTACCGCAAGCTGGTGATGAACCTCGGCAACGCGGTGACGGCGCTGTGCGGGGCGGACGACCCCGACGGCGCCGCCGCGGAGGTGCTGGCGCTGGTGCGGGCCGAGGGCGAGGCGGTGCTGGCGGCGGCCGGCATCGACGTCGTCGACGAGCAGACCGACCGCGAGCGGCGCGCCGGCATCCTGCGAATGCCCGCGTTCGAGGGCCGGGCGCCCGACGGCGGCTCGTCGGTGCAGAGCCTGCTGCGCGGCACCGGCTCCATCGAGGCCGACTACCTCAACGGCGAGATCGTCCTGCTGGCGCGGCTGCACGGCGTGCCGGCCCCGGCCAACGACCTGGTCCGGCAACTGGCCGTCGTCGCCGCCCGCGAGCGAGTCGCGCCGGGCTCCGTGCCCGCCAGCGAGCTGCTCGAGCGCCTGCGCGCTTGAGCCGGACGTTCGCCGGGTCGCTGGGCTCCCCGTCCCCCTGCTGCCCCATTCTCTTGCCGCGAACCCGCGCCTCAAGTCCGCCATGGAGTCGCTTCGCGACGACGGGCGGACTTGACCCGCGGCTTCACGGCCAAGAACGGGCAGCTATCAGGGGGACGGGGAGGATGTGGGCACGCCTCGGCGTTTGGCGTGCCCGTTTCGCCAGCTTTGTCGGAGTGTGGACAGCGATGATCATCAACGATCGCCTACATCACGAGGATTCCGCGAGCATCAACATGCCTGTAAGGGTGTTGACGCTGGGGTAATCCTCGTGATCCCCCCCGGATCACGGCGACATCTCACCACGTGGACGCTCAACAACACCAACGCCACACAGAAGCCGGCCAGACGCCCCGGCAGCCGTCGCCGCACTCCCCCCGTCCCCCTGATAGCTGCCCGTTCTTAGCCGCGGGCGCGCGGGTCAAGTCCAAGGCCCCCAACCCGAAGCGAACAGCACANGCACTCCCCCCGTCCCCCTGATAGCTGCCCGTTCTTAGCCGCGGGCGCGCGGGTCAAGTCCAAGGCCCCCAACCCGAAGCGAACAGCACACAGTCAGAGGCCGCGGACTTGAGGCGCGCGCCCGCGGCCAAGACAATCGGGCAGCAGGGGGACGGCCCCAACGCAGCAAGGGGGGACGGCTCAGACCGACGCACCGACCGTCAGGACGATCTTGCCGCGCAGGTGGCCTGTCTCGCTGAGCGTCTGGGCGGCGGCCACCTGCTCCAGCGGGAACGTCGCCGCGACGGGCAGCGTCACCGCACCCCGCTCGACCAGCGGGAGAACGGCCTGGAACACCTCGGGCAGCGGCAGGTCGGCGCTCCACGTGGCGCGCACCCCGTACTGGGAGGCGGAGCCGTCGGCGATGGTGAGCACCCGCTCCGGTCCGCCGGCCAGCTCGACCGAGACGGGCAGTACGCCGCGCCCGGAGGCGTCCAGCACGGCGTCGACGCCGTCGGGCGCCACCGCCAGCACGCGCGCGGCCAGCCCGTCGCCGTACAGCACCGGCTCGATCCCGAGCGACGTCAGGAAGTCGTGGTTCGCCGTCCCGGCGGTGCCGACGACCCGGGCGCCGCGGGCCAGCGCGAGCTGACTCGCCACCAGCCCGACGGCGCCGGCGGCGGCGTGCACGAGCAGAATGTCGCCGGCGCGGACGTCGAGCAGCCGGATCGCCCGGTACGCCGTCTCGCACGCCACCGGCAGCGCGGCGGCCTGCACGAACGACAGCCACTCGGGCTTGGCCACCAGCCGGCCGGCCGGGACGACGACGTGCGTGGCGGCCGATCCGGACGCCAGCCCGAACACGGCGTCGCCCGGCGACCAGGTCGTGACGTCCGGGCCGAGCGCGTCGACGGTCCCGGCGCACTCGAGGCCGACGCGCGCCGGCTCGGCCGGGGCAGCGTCCTTCGCGTAGAGGCCGCGGCGCGACTTCCAGTCGTACGGGTTGACGCCGGCCGCGCGGACCGCGACCCGCACCTCGCCGGGACCGGGCACCGGCACGTCGACGGCGTCGAGCGAGAGCACGCCGGGGTCGCCGTACCGGGCGTACCGGACGGCCAGGGCAGTGGTCACCAGCTCACGTCCACGGGCATGCCCTCGGTGTAGCCCGAGGCGCTCTGCATGCCGACGACGGCACGCTCGCGGAACTCCTCGATCGTCCCGGCGCCGACGTAGGTGAAGGCGCTGCGCACACCGGCGACGATGGTGTCGACGAGGTCCTCGACGCTGGGCCGCGACGGCGACAGGTACATGCGCGCCTGCGAGACGCCCTCCTCGAAGATGCCCTTGCGGGCCCGCTCGAACGCGGAGTCCTCGGCGGTGCGCAGCCGCACGGCGCGGGCCGAGGCCATGCCGAAGCTCTCCTTGTACAGCCGGCCCTCGCCGTCGCGCTGCACGTCGCCCGGCGACTCGTAGGTGCCGGCGAACCAGGAGCCGATCATCACGTTGTCCGCACCCGCCGCCAGCGCCAGCGCGACGTCGCGCGGATGCCGGACGCCGCCGTCGGCCCACACGTGGACGCCCAGTTCGCGGGCGCGCCGGGCGCACTCGAGGACGGAGGAGAACTGCGGCCGGCCGACGCCGGTCATCATGCGGGTGGTGCACATGGCACCCGGCCCGACGCCGACCTTGACGATGTCGGCGCCGGCCGCGACGAGGTCGCTGACCCCCTCGGCCGTGACGACGTTCCCCGCGACGACGGGTACCTGCGGGTCCAGCGCCCGGACCCGTCTGAGGACGTCGAGCATGCGCTCCTGGTGGCCGTGCGCGGTGTCGACCACCAGCACGTCGGTGCCGGCGGCCAGCAGCGCCTTCGCCTTGCCCTCGACGTCGCCGTTGATGCCGACCGCCGTGCCGATGCGCAGCCGCCCGGCGTCGTCCAGGGCCGGCGGGTACAACGTCGCCCGCAGCGCCCGCTCGCGGGTCAGGATGCCGACGATGCGCCCGTCGGGGCCGACGACCGGGGCGAGCCGGTGCCGTCCGTCGTGCAGCTGGTTGAAGGCGTCGTCGGGCGCGACGCCGTCGGGCAGCGTCAGCAGCTCGCTCGACATCACCGAGTGCAGCTGGGTGAAGCGGTCGACGTCCTGGCAGTCGGCCTCGGTGACCACGCCGACGGCCCGGCCGTCCTCGACGACGATGACGGCGCCGTGGCCGCGCTTGGGCAGCAGGTTGTACGCCTCGCCGACGGTGCCGTCGGGCGGCATGGTGAGCGGGGTGTCGTACACGGTGTGCCGGCGCTTCACCCACGCGATGACGCCGGCGACGACGTCGGGCGGGATGTCCTGCGGGATGACCGCCAGGCCACCGCAGCGGGCCAGCGTCTCGGCCATGCGGCGCCCCGACACCGCGGTCATGTTCGCCGCCACCAGCGGGATGGTCGTTCCCGTGCCGTCGGCGGTGGTGAGGTCGACGTCGAGCCGGGAACCGACCTGGGACCGGTTCGGCACGAGGAACACGTCGCTGTAGGTGAGGTCCTGGTCGGGGACCCGGTCGTGCAGGAACCGCATGTCGCCTCCCCCGGCTCGGCCAGAGTTCCAGCCTACCCAGCGGCGCGCCGCGGCCGGTCGACGAGGACGGGCGGTTCGGCGAGGGTGGCGCGCAGCGGGTCCTCCGGAACGATCCAGGGCGAGCCCGGCGCGCCGCCAGGGTCGGCGCGCCAGCGGTGCGCCACCCGCTCGACGGCCACCGGGTACACCGTCAACGACCCGTCGCGGCCGATGTGGAAGCGCAGGAAGCTCTTGTGGTCCTCGATGCCGAGGCCCGCGTACAGCTCGTTCACGTTGACGTCGGCGTACCGCGCGATCAGCAGGTACCCGCAGACGACCCAGGTGTCGAGCAGCCCGATGACCGGTCCGTAGACGGCGAAGGCGAGCAGCGTCGCCCACGGGTTCGGCAGCTCCGACAGCGGCAGCGCCGACCACACCGCCGCGCCACCCGCGGCCAGTGCCACGTGCGGCACCGCATGAGCCGCCGCCGCCATCATGTGCTTGCGCGTCCGCACCCCCAGGACCAGCGTGAACACCGCCGTCCCGGCCAGCACGGCGGCCACGCCGGTCACGGTCGCCGGGGTGACCCAGCGGTCGTGCGAGGTGACGAAGGCCAGCATGAGCAGTGTCTGCATGAGCGCGAGCAGCCCGACGAAGCCCGGGTTGCGCCGGGGCAGCCGGGCGAACACCTGCCAGCCGAGCCGCCGCGACGCCGGCTGCGACGGGTACGCCGCGGCCAGCTCGTAGCGCTGCGGGGTGCTGCGCCGCCGGGCGATCGTCTCCTCGGGCGGGACGGCGACCTGCTCGGGCAGGTGGTCGGTGCCGACGAGGTAGGCGCCGCCTCCGCCGCAGGTCACCAGCTGGCGGCCCCGTCCGTCCGGTCCCGGGCCGGTGTACCGCGCGTAGTGGTGCATGTCGCCGGCCAGCAGCAGCGGGATGCGGGCGCCGGTCGGCTCGATGACGGTGCGGATGAAGTAGTCGAGGCTGTCGTAGGCGTCGGGCCGCTCGTGCGTCTTCACCCACGACGGTTGCGCCGGCACCAGGATGATGCGGTCCTCGGGCGTGAGGCGCTCGGCGACCCGGCGGAAGTAGTCCAGCTGCGGCTCGTCGATGTACGTCGACAGCTGGATGTCGACTGCCAGCAGCCACCAGCGGTGCGGCAGCTCCAGGGCGAAGTAGCTGCGCGCCTGCCGCGTCCGCCAGCCGCCGATGGTGTCGCCCTGCGCGAACAGCCGCAGGAACGCCGTCAGCCCGTCGTACCAGTCGTGGTTGCCGGGCAACGCGTAGAGCGACGGGGTGTCGACGGCGAGGTCGGGCAGCGCGGCGCGGTACGGGCCCTTCCACCGGTTCTCGTAGGCCGGGCTGGACGCCGTCGGGTACACCTGGTCGCCGCCCAGCACCAGCAGCGACCCGCGCGGCAGCAGCCGGCCGTCGTCGAGCATCAGCTCCGGCCGGGCCAGCAGCGAGGCGACGGAGTACGTGGCGTCGAACCCGTCGCCGACGTCGGCGGTGTAGTCGAACCACAGCTCGTCGGCGGCGGAGTGGTCGAAGGCGCGGTCCGGGAGCGCCGCCTGCAGCTCGCGCTTGTCGAGGTAGCCGCCGAACAGGTAGGCGAGCAGGACGCGGACGGCGGTGCCGGCGAGCAGGCCGGGGTTGAGCCAGGGCACCGGCTTCTGCCGCACGAACCCGGTCTCCGCCGGGCTGAGGTCGCGCGGCCGGGGTGCGGGTGCGGTCACGGTTGGAGACCCTACGGTTCCCCGGTGGGCTGATCAACCATCGCCCGCAGCCGCAGCTCGAGCATGGCCGCGAACCGTGCGTCGGGGTCGGCGAGGTCCAGCCCGCCGATCTCGCCGACCCGCCGCAGCCGGTACCGGAACGTGTTGACGTGCACGTGCGTGGCCGCCGCGGCCGCCGTCACGTCGCCGAACGCGTCGAGCCAGGCGCGCAGCGTCGCGACCATCTGCGACCGGTGCCGGCGATCGTAGGCCGCCAGCCGCGCGACCGGCCCCGACGGCACCCGCCGCTCGGCCGCCATGGCGCTGCCGAGTTCGAGCAGGAACGCGGAGATCTGCACGTCGGTGAGCCGGGCGACCCGCGACCCGGCGGGGCGGGTCCGCAGCACCCGGACGGCGCGGTCGGCGTCGGCGCGCGACTGCGGCAGCTCGGCCGGGCCGCCGGCGACGCCGCCGATGCCGACGACGACGTGGCTGCGGGCGCCGATGCGGCTGAGGAACTCCTCGGCGACGGCGACCGCCCGCAGGTCCACGCCCTCGCCGTCGCCGGCCAGCGGGATGACGCCGTAGACCACGCCGCCCACCAGCGCGACCGCGGACCGCGGATGGACTGCGGCCAGGTGCAGCGCGAACGCCCCGGCGACCCGTTGCAGGTCGGCCTCGACGCTGGACGGCTCGGTCTCCTCGCCGGGCACCGCCAGCGCGAGGACGCACGCCGGCCCGCCGGCCAGGCCGAGCCGGCTGGCCGCGTCGCCGGCCGCGGGCCCGCCTTCCAGCACCGTCGCGACCAG
>NZ_QUAL01000025.1 GCF_003579925.1 Jiangella rhizosphaerae
GGACGTGGAAGCCCAGCAATGGGTGAAGCTGACCGGTACTAATAGGCCGAGGACTTGACCACACACACAATCTTCCCCACCCCACGGGTGGGGGCTGCGAAGACAAACGCGTCCACTATACGGTTCTGAGACCAACGAACAGACACCACCCGAACACGGGTGCGTGTCCCGGAGTGATAACTCCATACAGTCGTGCCGGCGGTCATAGCGGCGGGGAAACGCCCGGTCCCATTCCGAACCCGGAAGCTAAGCCCACCAGCGCCGATGGTACTGCCCTCTAGCGGGGGTGGGAGAGTAGGACACCGCCGGACACTCATGTGACGAAGGCCCGCCTGGACTCCAGGTGGGCCTTCGTGCGTTCCCGGCTCTTCAGCGCGGCGTCCGCCCGCTGAAGGGGCCGGGCCGCAGCTGCGTCGGCCGGTCAGGGTTCGGTACGCGCGCCGCTGGAGGACTGCTGTCTGATCCGACCGCAGACCGCCAGCGCGTCCACCAGCCACACCACTGTGCGCCGGCGGGCGACGTCGGCCCACGATCACGAGCGGCGGTCGACCACCCGCCGCCGCGGCCGGCGGGAACCCGGCCCGCGCGCGGAGAGTTGGACAGGATGAAGGGCTACCCCGCCGGGGGCAGCCCTTCGCCACGTTCCGGCTCCGGTGTCTGGCGGCGGTGGGTACCTGAGGACGCCGGACAGCCGGCGGCCCGGATGGCCACCTCGATGCCCGCCCTGGTCTGGATGACCTTGGCGTCGTCGCTGAGCTCCGGCGGCAGGTGCCGGAGGTTCGCAACGGCAGGGGCGGCGTCGCCGTCGCGAGGCCATGGACGAGGAGGTCGAAGCTCAGCTGCGCACTCCAGTTCGTCGGACCCTCCGCTTAGGCTGGAGACATCGACGACCAACCGGACACCCTCGTCGCGTGGCTGAGCGAGGACGACCAGTTCGCCCGGGCACTGCCGGGCGGACCGCTGCTGCATGTCGACGCCGATGCGTTCTTCGCGTCGGTCGAGCAGCGCGACCAGCCCGCCCTCCGCGGCATCCCCGTGGCCGCGGGCGACGTCGTCATCGCCTGCGCCAGCTATGAGGCGCGCGAATGGGGCGTGCGGGCCGGCATGACCATCGGCCAGGCGGTGGCCGCGTGCCCGCGGCTGCGCGTCGTCCCGTTGCGCCCCGCCGCGTACGACGCCGCCAGTGCGGCGCTGTTCGCCGTGTTCCGGCGGTTCGCCGCACGGATCGAGCCCGGTTCCATGGAGGAGGCGTTCCTCGACACCCGCACCACCCCGTGGGCGACGATCGACCAGCTGGCGGCGGCGGTGCAGCGCGCCGTCCGGCAGGAGGTCGGTCTGCCCGTCACGGTCGGCGCCGGGCGGACGAAGTTGATGGCCAAGCTCGCGTCGCGGTCGGTGAAGCCGCACGGCCTGCGCGTCATCCACCCCGCCGAGGAACGCTACCTGCGCCCGGCACTGCTGGTCGACGAGCTGTGGGGCGTCGGCGAGGTGACCCGCGAGCGGCTTCGCCAGCACAGCATCCGCACGGTCGCCGACATCGGCGTCGTGCACCCCGAACATCTCCGCGACATCGCCGGCACCCAGATGGCTCGCAGGCTCGCCGCCATCGCGGCCGGCACGGACGATGCCACCGTGCGGCCCGAGCGCCCGCGCCGGTCGTTCAGTGTGCAGCGAGCGGTGCCCCGCGGCACCCCCGTCGACGTCGACGGGCTGGTCGCCGAGCTGGCCGGCCGGCTGCGCGGCGCCGGGCTCACCGGCAGCGTCGTCAGCCTCAGCGTCCTCTACGCCGGCAACCTCGAGCACCACGGCCGGACCCGCCTCGGCGAGCCCACCGACGACCCCGCCGTCCTGGCCGCCGCCGTCGGCCCGCTGGTCGACGCCGCCACCGCACGGCGCATCGAGCGGGTCGGCGTCACCGTCACCGGCCTCCAGCCGGCCGGCGCCGCCGTCCAGCTCACCCTCGACACCGGCTACTAGCCCGACCTGAGCAGCGCCGCCACCAGAATCAGCACCGGCAACGACAGTACGGTCGTCACCAGCACCGCCTCTCGCACCAGTACCTGTGCATGGCCGTACCGCAGCGCGAACGTCAACGCGTTCTGCGCCGTCGGCAGCGCGGACAGGACGACGACGGCGAGCAGCTCGGGCGACGACAGACCCAGCGCCCGGCCGAGCAGATACGCCACCGCCGGATGCACCACGGTCTTCAGGCCGACCGCCAGCGCCAGCGGCCCCCGGTCCGGGCCCCGGCCCGGCCGGCTGCTGCCACGCAGCGAGATGCCGAAGACCATCAGGACCGACGGAATCGAGATCGCCCCCACCAGCACGAACGGCTCCATCAACGGCTTCGGCACGGTCACCCCGGTGGCGGCCACGACGACGCCGGCCAGCGAGGCGACCGTGATGGGGCTCTGCAGCGGCGTGAGGAACCGCTGCCACATCGGCATCGACGCGCCGCGGCCGGCGAGGTCGAGCACCGTCAGCGCTACCGGCACGATCACGATCGTCTGCATCAGCAGGATCGGCGCCACCAGGGTCGCGTCGCCCAGGACGTAGGCCGCGATCGGGATGCCCAGGTTGCCGGCGTTCACCAGGCCCGAGCACAACGCGCCCAGCGAGGTGTACGAGACGCCCCACCGCCGCCACCAGCCCACCGCGGCGAACACCGCCATCACCACGACGACGCTGCCACCGGTCGCGATCAGCGGCTCCGCCACGATGACGGCGAGATCGGCCTCGGCGACGGTGTGGAACATCAAGGCCGGACTGGCCACCCAGAACGCCAGCCGCGTGAGGACCATGGGGCCGGCCGGGCCGAGCAGTTCGGTGCGGCCCAGGACGTAACCGACGGCGATGATCGAGACGATGACGGCGAACCCGGTGACGACGCTGGTCATGAGGTCTCTGGTTCGCTCCGTTCCTCGCCGGCGGCCTCGGCACCCGCCGTCGGGCCGCTCCTCCGCGACGCCGTCGTCCACGGTCGAACGGGCACCAGCCTACGCGGGCTGCCGCGTCGCCCGAGGTCAACCGCCGCAATCCGACATCGCCAAGGTCTTCTGCAAGGACGCCGCGCCGTCTAGTGTCTCGGTCATCATTTTCCGGTCCGCAGGCCGGCATCCAGGAAACCTGTGCAGGAGGTTGCCCGATGACGAGACGACCGACCAGGCGCACGGCCGCGCTCGCCGGCGCCGGCGTGCTCGCCGCGACGTGCTTGCTCACCGTCCCCGCCGAGGCGACGAGCGACAACGTCACGATCCGGCAGATGAACAAGCTCATCACTCTCGAGGCGGTCATGGGCCACCTCGAGGCGTTGCAGGAGATCAGCGACGAGAACGGCGGCAACCGCGCATCCGGGGAGGACGGATACGACGCGTCCGTCGACTACGTCGTCGAGCAGCTCGAGGACGCCGGCTACACGCCGGAGGTCCAGGCCTTCGAGTTCGACTGGTTCGACGAGCGGTCCGAGCTCGAGCGGGTGACCCCGCAGCCGCGCGTCTACGAGGAGGGCGCGGAGTTCATCCGCGCCGACTTCGACACCGGCGTGCCCGAAGGCGAGGCGACCGGCGCGCTGTTCCCGGCCGACCTCCGCCTCGACGCGCCGGGACTGCCGGACAACACGTCCAACAGCGGCTGCGAGCCGGCGGACTTCGCCGGCATGGCGGCGGGCAGCATCGCTCTGGTCCAGCGCGGCACCTGCGGATTCAGCGTCAAGGTGCTCAACGCCCAGGCCGCCGGCGCGGCCGGCGTCGTCGTCATGAACGAGGGCCAGCCCGGCCGCACCGGCCTCGTCGGCATGATCGGCGACGCCACCGGCCTGAGCATCCCCGCGGTCTTCGCGACGTTCGACGCGGGCGCGAACCTGGCGAGCACGCCGGGCGCCACCGTCCGCGTGAAGGTCGACTTCGACACCGAGGTCCGCACGACGTACAACGTCTTCGCCGAGACCCGGAAGGGCAACCCGGACAACGTCGTCATGGCCGGCGCCCACCTCGACAGCGTCCACGACGGCGCGGGCATCAACGACAACGGCACCGGCAGCGCGGCGCTGCTGGAGACGGCGATCCAGATCAATCGGCAGAACCTCAAGAACCAGGTTCGGTTCGCCTGGTGGGGTGCCGAGGAGTCCGGCCTGCTCGGCTCGAACCACTACGTGGCGGAGCTGCCGCAGGAAGAACTGGACCGGATCGCGCTCTACCTGAACTTCGACATGGTCGGCTCGCCCAACTACATGTTCGGCATCTACGACGGCGACAACTCCGGCGGCACCGCGCCGGAGGGCTTCATCCCGGAGGGCTCGGCACAGATCGAGGACGTGTTCGAGCAGATCTACACGCGCCGCAACCAGCCGTTCAACGACAGTGAGTTCTCCGGGCGGTCGGACTACGGCGCGTTCATCGCCGAGGGCATCCCGTCCGGTGGCCTGTTCACCGGCGCCGAGGGCGTGAAGACCGAGGAACAGGCCGCGATGTACGGCGGCCTCGCCGGCGTCGCGTACGACCCGTGCTACCACGCCTTCTGCGACAACCTCAGAGGCGACGGCCAGGACGAGGCCGTCTACGACGCGCTGGCCGCGGAGTACGACCTCGTCGGCAACGTCAACACGAAGGCGCTGGACATCAACGCCGACGTGATCGGCTCGGCCATCCTGACCTTCGCCTACGACACCTCCACGGTCAACGGCGTCAAGCCGCGCCGCTAGGTCGGCGCTCGTCTCGACCGGCGGCTGCTCTGCTCATCCGCCGAGCGGGTTCTCCCAGCGCAACCCGGGGAACCTGGCGAAGTCGCCGTCGGTCGAGACGAGTGTCAGACCGTGCTCGATGGCGAGCGCGGCGAGGTGTGCGTCGGGAACCAGCGTGGATCTGGTCACCGACGGCACGAGAGACTCGAGCACCTCGCGATGACGGTCCGTGGGGATGGGCGTCCAGGAGGGGTCGGCATCGAGCCATTCGCTGACCTGGTGCCAGGCGTCGGCCGGCGACTCAGGCCGGGGGAAGAGCTTGGGGTTGGTCACGAGGCGGACGAACGCCAGCAGGCTCTCCCACGGCAGGCCGACCCGGTTGACGCCGTTCAGTGCCGTGTCGAGCCACTGGCGCGCACGCTCGTGCTGCGGATAGTCGACGACATGCGCGTAGAGCAAGATGTTCGCGTCGACGAGGATCACCGCTGGGCGCCGTCCTCGACCTCGTCGAGAACATCGGCGACGTCGTCGACGTTGGGCAGGCTGGGCCGGCCGAGACTGACCGTGCGCGTGGCGAAGGCATTTCGCCGGGCGGGCTTCGTCTGGGTGAGCCCTCTGCGCAGGGCGTCGTTGACGACGTCCCGAAGCGTCGCACCTCGCTCGCGCCGGATCGTCTCGATCATCTTCGCGACGTCTGGGTCGAGAGTCAGCGTCGTCCTCATGCATCACAGCATAGCGCTCGTGATGTCTTGATGTCTGGTGCTGCCCGGCCGGTCGCCCGGGGTGCGCGCGCCGGCCAGCCACCAGAACGTCACGGCCAGCGTCACCGCGAGGAGCAGCAGCGTCAGCGGCAGCAGCCCGTGGTGCCAGCGGGTGAGCGGGTCGGGCAGCGCGGAGAAGCACAGCGCGACGCTCAGGGCGATCAGCCGGCGGTGCCCGACGCTGCCGGCGCAGGCCGCCAGCAGCGCGACCGCCCACGACAGGTACCAGGCGTGGATCACCGGTGCGGCCAGGGCGAGCACCACGAGGGCACCGCCGACCAGCACCCCGGCCCGGCGCACCGGCGTCGACGGGTCGCCGCCGCGCACGATCAGCACGCCGATCAGCGCCGCGCCCGCGGCGGCGCACAGCAGCCGCGACCAGTCCAGCAGCTCGCCGAAGCTCACCCCGCCCACCGTCGGGCCGAGCACCCCGTACGCGAGCCCGGCGAGCGCCGCCGGCACGGTGTAGAGCAGCTCGACCCGTCCCGGGGTGTCGAGCGTGGCGATCCAGCCCCACCCGTCCGGCACGGCCGCCGCCGCGGCGAGCGTGACCGCCGCCGTCATGGCCAGGGCCGCCGCCGTCCCGGCCCAGCGCCGCTCCGGCCGCCGGAACCGGGCCCAGAGCACGTAGCCGACCAGGATCAGTCCGGGCAGCTTGATTGCGAACGCGGCCGCCGCGGCCAGCGCGGCCAGCCACCACAGCCGCCGGCGGGCGGCCAGCAGCACCACGGGCGCGAGGGCGGCGATCACTACGTCCAGGTGCACGCCGCCGACCAAGTGCAGCACGACGATCGGGTTCGCCGCGACCAGCGCGACGGCGACGGCCCGCGCGTCCGGCCGGGCCAGCCGCGCCGCGGCCACCGTCGCGACCACCACGGCGGCGAGCGCCAGTGCGCGCAGCAGCAGTACGAACGTCACGTGATCGGCGCCGGTGAGGCCGGCGGCCCAGCCGAGCAGGCTCAGCGACAGCGGCCCGTACGGTGCAGGCGTCATCCGCCAGATCGGCGCGACCGGGTCCAGCAGCGGACCGGGGCCGAACACGATCGGGCCGGTCACGTACGGGTCGATGCCCATGACCAGCAGCCGGCCCTGCGCGACGTACGAGTACGCGTCCAGGCTGAGCAGCGGCTGGGCCGGCAGGACCGGCGCCGTCCACACGGCCGCCGCCCTCGCGACGTACCGGACGTCGACGACGCGGTCGCGGGCCAGCAGGTAGAGCAGGACGAAGGCGAGCGACAGCACGGCGATCCCGGCCAGCGCCAGCACGCTCCACGCCGGCCGGCCGGCGTCGGCGGCCCGCCACAGTCCCAGCGGCCCGCCGGGCAGGACGACACCCGGGACGGGTCCGGCCCTGGTGGCGGCGACCACGACCGTCGCCGACGCGGCCGCACCGGCCACCAGTGTGGCGCGAGGGCTGACGGCGGTTGACGTGAGGGACATCGGGCTCCTGCCGGTCGGCCGGGGACGTCACCCGACACGAAGCCAGACCACGGCATGGAGCCGACGGCGTGCCGATGAACGGCACGGGGCGGCCGGGTGAAGGATCCCGCCCGCCCCGCCCCGTGTGGTCAGCGCTCGCTGTCGAGGTGGGCGTAGGCGTAGTCGGCGTACCGGTTGCCCGCGGCCGCGCCGGCCGGCACCGCCTGCTCGATGCGGGCGAGGTCGGCGTCGTCGAGAGCGAGGTCGGTCGCGCCGAGCGATTCCGCCAGCCGGTCGCGGGTGCGCGCGCCGACCAGCGGGACGATGTCGGCGCCCTGGGCGGCGACCCAGGCGATCGCCACCTGCGCCACCGTCGCGCCCTGACGCTCCGCGACGCCGCGCAGCGCGTCGACCAGCGCGAGGTTGCGCTGGAGGTTGCCGTCCTGGAACCGCGGGCTGGTGGCGCGGAAGTCGCCGGCCGCCAGCTCGCGGTCGGGGCGCCAGTGGCCGCTGAGCAGCCCGCGCGACAGCACGCCGTACGCCGTCACGCCGATGCCCAGTTCGCGGGCGACGGGCAGGATCCGCTCCTCGATGCCGCGGGAGAGCAGCGAGTACTCGATCTGCAGGTCGGCGATCGGGTGGACGGCGGCAGCCCGGCGCAGCGTGTCGGCGCCGACCTCGGACAACCCGATGTGCCGGACGTAGCCGGCCTGCACGAGCTCGGCGATCGCGCCGACGGTCTCCTCGATCGGCACGTCCGGGTCCAGTCGCGACGGCCGGTAGATGTCGATGTGGTCGGTGCCGAGCCGGCGCAGGCTGTAGGCGGCGAAGTTCTTGACCGCGGCCGGCCGGGCGTCGAACCCGAGCCACGTGCCGTCGGGTCCGCGCAGGCCGCCGAACTTCACGCTGATGACGACGTCGTCGCGGTTGCGATCCCGGAGCGCGTCGCGCAGCAGCAGCTCGTTGTCGCCCATGCCGTAGAAGTCGCCGGTGTCGAGCAGCGTGACGCCGGCGTCGACGGCGGCGTGGATGGTCGCGACGGACTCGTCGCGGTCGGCCGGCCCGTAGAGGTCGGACATGCCCATGAGGCCCAGGCCGAGCCGGGAGACGGCGGGACCGGTGGTGCCGAGGGTGGTGGTGCGCATGGAGGCTCCTTGGTGAGCGATGTTTCCAGTGCTAACACTTCAACGTTAGCACCGCGTCTTAGCGATGCTAACGCGCGGGAGTTATCATTGATTCCATGACGCCCGCCGACGGAACGAGCACCCGCGACCGCATCCTGCGCGCGGCCGCCGAGCTGCTGGAGCGCGAGGGCCGCGAGGCGGTGTCGACGCGGGCGGTCGGCGCCGCGGCCGGCGTCCAGGCACCCACCCTGTATCGGCTGTTCGGCGACATGAACGGGCTGCTCGACGCGGTCGCGGCGTACGGGTTCGAGGAGTACCTGCGCGGGAAGCGCGCCCTCGCCGAGACCGACGACCCGGTGGCCGACCTGAGCGCCGGCTGGGATCGGCACGTCGAGTTCGGGTTGGCCCGCCCCGCGTTCTACGTGCTCATGTACGGCAACGGCCGGCCCGCCGACGAGTCGCCGGCCGGTCGCGAGGCCGCCGCCGTCCTGCGCCGGCTGCTCAGCCGGGTGGCGGCCGAGGGCAGGCTCACCATGAGCGTCGACCGCGCCGCCCGGCTCGTCCACGCCACGGGCGTCGGGGTCGTGCTGACGCTGATCGCCACCCCGGAGGCCGAGCGCGACCTCTCGCTGTCCGAGCTGGCCAGGGACAGCGTGCTGCGCACCGTGGTCGCGGAGACGGCGGCCCCGCCGGCGGTGGTCGCCGACCCGGTGACGGCGCGGTCGGTCGCGCTGCGCGAGGCCCTACGAGCCGACGGCGACGGTTCCGGCCCGCTCACCGCCGCCGAGCGGGCGCTGCTGGAGCAGTGGCTCGACCGCCTCGCCGGCCGGCGCTGATCACGGCAGCCGCGCCAGCCAGTGCCCGACGAGGTCCGCGAACACCGCGGGCTGCTCGAACGGCAGATAGTGCCCGGCCTCCGGCTCGACGGCGTAGGCGCCGTCCGGGTAGTGTTCGAGCGCGCCGAACTGGTCGGCGTACCCGGCGATGAGGTCCTGCCGCCCGGTGAGCAGCGCCGCCGGTCCCGCGTACCGCACGGCGTCGTCCTCGTCGGACAGCCGGTAGCCGGCCGGACGGAGCCGGTCGAGGAACTCGTCGTCGCCGGTCATCGTGGCGGTGACGACCGCCGACACCCGGCGTGCGACCTCCGCCGTCCGGTTCCCCAGGGCCGTCGCGAGGTGCGGCGCGAGCTCCGGCGCGATGCCGTCGAGCCAGCCGGCCGGTGGAGGGGTGGACGGCGCCGGCGGGAGGGTCCGCTCGGCGGCCGCGATCGTCACCCCGGAGCAGACCAGCAGCAGCCCGGCGACCCGGCCCGGCACCCGCCGGGCGACGCCGGCCGCGAGGTAGCCGCCGTACGAACACCCGGCCAGGGCGACCGGCCGGTCGAACGACGTCAGCAGGTCGGCCACCGCAGCGCGGATCGCGTCGGACGTCGGCTCGCCGCCCGGCGACCCACCGGTGCCGGGCAGGTCGACGTAGACCCGCCGCCACCCGGGCCGGCCCTCGAACACCGGCTCGAACGCCGCGACCGCCGAGCCGCGGTCCAGCCCGAACCACGGCAGCACGACGAGCGGCCGCCCCACACCCCGGGTCTCGTACGCCAGCACCATGACCCGCCGAGAGTATCGGCGCGCGGCGGTCACCGGGCCGGCAGCGTCACGGTGACGGTGAGCCCGCCGCCGGGCCGGGCGGCCGCGGTCGCGTCGCCGCCGTGGGCTCGTGCCACGGCCCGGACGATCGACAGGCCCAGGCCGAAGCCGCGGTCGGGGCCGGCGCGCCGGTCGCCGAGCCGGCGGAACGGCTGGAACAGCGCCTCGACCTCGTAGTCCGGCACCTCGGCGCCGGTGTTCTCGACCGTGAGCCGGACCCCGCCGGGCGCGGTCCCCGTCGTCACCGCCAGCCAGCCGCCGGCGACGTTGTGCCGCACCGCGTTCTCCACCAGGTTGTGCGCCAGCCGCTCGAGCAGGACGGGGTCGCCGCAGGCCGGCGCCGGGTCCAGCGGGCCGGCCCGCAGGCGCACTCCGGCCAGTGCGGCGTCCGGCCCGGCCAGCCGGCACACGTGCGCGGCGACCTCGGCGAGGTCGACGGGGGACCGGTCGGTCACCGCGTGCTCGCTGTCGGCCAGCGTGAGCAGGCCGTCGATGAGCCGCTCGTGCCGCTGGTTGACCGCGAGCAGCGCCTCGCCCAGCCGGCGGGTCTCGTCGGCCGCGCCGGGCTGCGTCACGGCCAGCTCGACCAGCGCGCGGTTGAGGGCGAGCGGGGTGCGCAGCTCGTGCGAGGCGTTCGCCACGAACCGGCGCTGCCCGTCGAACGAGCGGTCGAGCTGCTCCAGCATGTCGTCGAACGTGTCGGCCAGCCGTTTCACCTCGTCGTCGGGGCCGGTCAGCGCGATGCGCTCGTGCAGGCCGCGGGCGCCGCCGCCGCGGGCGATGCGGCGTGCGGTGCGGGTGATCGTGACCAGCGGGCGCAGCGCCCGCCCGGCCACCAGCCAGCCGGCAGCGGCGGCCACGACGCCGACGGCCAGCAGCGCCAGCGCGCCGCGCGTGAGCAGGGAGTCCAGCGCGGCGTCCTGCAGGGCGTCCTGCTGCGCCTGCACCTGCGCGACCACCTCGTCGACGGTGCCGCTCACGGCGGCGGACGCCCGCAGGGCGGCGAGGTCGGAGTCCTCGCGGTCCGGGTCGGTGATCGACGCCAGGCTCTGCCGCACCAGGAGGTACGTCACCCCCAGCACGAGCGCCCCGGCCAGCACGAACAGCCCGCCGTACAGCGTCGTCAGCCGCAGTCGCAGGGTCCAGCGCGTCACGGCAGCCGGTATCCCGCGCCGGCGACCGTCTCGACCACCGGCGGGTCGCCGAGCTTGCGCCGCAGCTTCATCATCGTCACCCGCACGACGTTGGTGAACGGGTCGATGTTCTCGTCCCACGCCTTCTCCAGCAGCTGCTCGGCGCTGACGACGGCGCCGTCGGCCCGCAGCAGCTCGGTGAGCACCGCCAGCTCCTTGTTGGCCAGCGCGACCGGCCGGCCGTCGCGGGAGACCTCGCGCCGGGCCGGGTCGACCCTGATGCCGGAGCGCTCCAGCACCGGCGGTGCCGCCGGCCGGGCCCGGCGCAGCAGCGCGTGCACCCGGGCGGACAGCTCGGCGAAGGCGAACGGCTTGGTCAGATAGTCGTCGGCGCCGAGGCCCAGCCCGGCCACGCGGTCGCGGATGCCCGCCGCCGCCGTGAGCATGAGGATTCGTGGCGGCTGCGCGCCGGAGGCGAGGATCCACCGGCGGGTGGTCATGCGCACGCCTCGATCGGGAAGGTCTGGCCGAACGTCAACGGGCTCGCGTACTCCGTGCCGGCCACGATGCGGCCGTCGCGCCAGTCGAACCGGAACGCGTACACGTTCTCGTACGGCCGGCCGTCGGCGGACACGAAGTCGCCGTCGGCCTCGGCGAACGACGTCCCGCCACCGGCCGCCACCGTGACGTCCGGCCCGACGAAGTCGATGGTGCCCATCTGCGCGACCTGCTGGAAGTAGCCCATGACGGCCTCGCGACCGGCCAGCACGACGGCGTCGTCGCGGTCGCCGCTGAGCGGCATGCGGTTGACGAACGTCACACCGGGGTCCAGCAGCGCCCGCACGGCACCGGCGTCCTCGCGTTCGAAGGCGGCGAGGAACCGGTTGGTGCGCCGCTCGGTAGTGCGCTCGTCCGAGCCGCCGAACAGCCCGGCCGCGACGGCGGCGAGCGCGGGCGTTGGTCCCGTCCCCCTGCTGCCCGATTGTCTTGGCCGCGGGCGCGCGCCTCAAGCGGACTATTGGGCGCTTCGCGCCGGCGATGACCGCTTGACCCGCGCGCCCGCGGCAAAGAACGGGCAGCTATCAGGGGGACGGGGGNGCGCCCGCGGCAAAGAACGGGCAGCTATCAGGGGGACGGGGGCAATGTGGCGACGGTGCCAGGCCTCTGGGCCCGTTACGGTGTGAGTTTGCTGTCGTGGGGCGTCCACCTGGTGAGATTTCACCGTGATTCGGGGGCCATCACGAGGATTACCTCAGCGTCAACACCCCTACAGTCATGGTGAAGCTCACGAAATCCTCGTGATGTAGGCGATCGCCGATGATCATCGCCGCCCACAGCCCGACAAAGCACGCGAAACGGGCACGGCAACGCCGAGGCGTGCCCACATCCTCCCCGTCCCCCTGATAACTGCCCGTTCTTGGCCGCGGACGGGTGAGTCAAGCGGTCATCGTCGCGCGAAGCGCCAATAGGTCCGCTTGACGCGCCCGTTCGCGGCAAGAGATTGGGGCAGCAGGGGGACGGGGAGCCCCACCAACGTGCTTCCGCTTCCCCGGAACGCATGCCCGGGGAAGCGGAAGCGACGAGCCCGTCAGTCGACCGGTTCGGCCAGGGCCAGGGTGCCGTCGTCGGTGATGAAGGCGACCAGTGCCGTGAGGTCACCGGACTCACCGGTCACCGGCACGTCGACGGTGGTCCGGCCGGAGCCGACCTCCACCGACACCGAGCCCGCCACGCTCTCGCCGTCCCAGAGGAAGACGTTCGCCCGGCCGGGCTCCCGGGTGCGCAGCCGCACCTCGACGTCACCGGAACCCGACGTGGTCGCCGACGTGATCGCCGCCGTGCGGGCCGGCAGCTCCGGTCCACCGCCGAGACCGACGCCGTCGACGGCGGACTGGGCGATGCTCTGCGGCGAGTCGACGCTCAGTGCGGCGGTGTCGGGCATGGTCGGGGCGACCGGGTCGGACCCGGCGTCGGCCAGCCCCGGCAGCGTCGCGAGCGCCCACCGGAACGGGTCGGCCTGCACGCCGTTGAAGGTGGACCAGCCGATCCGCGTCTGCCCGGTCTTGTCCTGCGTGTCGGAGTCGTAGACCAGGACGTTCACGCCCATGCGCTCGGGGTCGACGTTGTCCGGCAGCACGTCGAACGGGATCTTCGCCTCGATCGTGTAGCCGGTGTAGCCGTCGGCCGCCGTGGCGCCACCGGCGCAGGCGGCGCAGCCGCACGACCCGCAGCTGCCGCCGTGACCGCTCTGGGCCCGGGCGGCGCCCATGACCGCGGCGACCTCCATGCCGGGAGCGGTCTCGGCGCCCGGGCCCTGGCGGTTGTCGGCGTCGCGCTGGAAGCACGGGCCGCCCTCCACCGTGGTCGGGAAGATGCCGGTCTTGAACGTCGTCGACGTGTTCGACGACGTGCCGCGCGGGTCGACGGTGATCTCGACGGAGTCGGTGCGCCAGTGCCGCTTGCAGTCCTCCAGCGGCAGCACGGTGCCCAGGACGTCGTCGGTGACCTCGACCAGCACGTAGAGCGCGTCGTCGGTGTAGCTCAGCCGGGTCGTCGACGACGCGTCCGCCGGCGGCACCGCCTGGCCCTCCCACATGGTCGAGGAGTCGATGACCTCGCCCGGGTACTCGCCCTCGCCCGCGACGCCGTCGACCACCGGCGCGGAGACCTGCGGGATCTGCGTCGACGGGACCAGCTCGAGCACCGCGTTCTGGGTGTCGGTGCCCGCGCCGTAGTCGGTGACGATCTGGAACGGGTACCCGCCGTTCGGCGCGCGGTTGGACGTCGGCAGCTCGGTGTCGGTGTTGGTGACGTCGAACGTGACGGTGGTCGTGGCACCGGGCGCGAGGCCGTCGAACGGTGCCGACGCCGGCGACGCCGTGAACCCGTCCGCGAGGTCGAGCGTCACCGACCCGGACGCCGCGGCGGCGCCGTCGTTGGTGACCTCGACCGTCACCGGCTGGGTGCGGCCGACGCCGACCGAGGCGATCGGCGCGATCAGGCTCTCCAGCTTCGGCAGGTCGACCTCGGCGGTCCAGCCGGCGAACACCTCGGCCTCCGGCCGCTGCGCCAGCTCGCCGCGGACGTCGGTGGTGACCTCGACGGCGGCCTCGTTCGAGCCGCTGCCGGTCCGGGTGGCGAGCGTGGCCTTCAGCGCGACCCGCTGACCGGCGGCGGCGTCGGCCGGCGGCGTCACGGTGACGTCGACGCTCACCTCCTGGCCGGGGCGCAGCGTGCGCGGCAGCGCACCGGCGGGCACGTCCGCCGTCCAGCCGTCCGGCCCGGACACCGTCAGCGACGGCGCCACCAGCGGCTGGCGAGCCGGCGCCTTCACCTGCACGGTCGTGGTGAACTCCTGACCGGGCAGCACGAGGAACGGCTCGGGGTCGATGGTCAGCTCGGTGCCGAGCGGCAGGCCGCCGTCGGCGGGCAGCAGCGCGCCCTGCAGCGCGGCGGTCGGGCCGGCCGTGGTGGCCGGATAGGGCGTCCGGCTGGCGATGAGCGTGAACCAGTCGCAGCCGTTCTGCTCAGGGTCGGCCGGCGGCGGCGGGAACACCGCCCAGCCCTGGCTCACGTACTCCCACTGCGACTTGCGCTCCCGCAGCGCCCACAGCTCGCCGGTCTCTTCCGACACCCGCCCCTGCCAGACGCCGAACACGCGGTCGGTGGCGTCGGCGGGGGTGTACGGCGTGGTCTCGCAGGCCGAGCCCGTGACGCCGGTGCCGGTGGCGCCGCCCCGGAGGATGCGGGAGACCCGCCAGGTGGACAGGCCCTCCTCGGACAGCTGCTCCGGGAACGCCTCGGGGTCGGCGGCCGCCTCGTAGGCCTCGACGGCCAGCCGTGCGGCCTGCTGGTGGTGTCCGTGGTTGCCGGGCGTCGGTGACGGATTCATCGTGACGATGACCTCGGGCCGCGTGCTGCGGACCACGCGCACCACCCGCTCCAGCGCGTCGTCGCCCCAGACCTCGTCGGTCAGCGGCGCGCTGGCGTTGTAGAAGAAGTCGACCTCGTCGAGGTTGTAGACGTTCTCGACA
This sequence comes from Jiangella rhizosphaerae, assembly GCF_003579925.1. GTDB lineage: Bacteria > Actinomycetota > Actinomycetes > Jiangellales > Jiangellaceae > Jiangella > Jiangella rhizosphaerae. Next base: position 14,796 of record NZ_QUAL01000025.1, read on the forward strand.
CCGGCGTTGCCGACGGCGCGACGCTCCTCGGCCTCGCGCAGCATGCCCAGCTCCGGGCCCTCCTCGAGGCCGACGGCGTTGCCGCCGCCCTCGCCGCGGGTGACGGTGATGACGCCGGCCTGGATGTCGTCGTACTCGTTCCACTGGCCGAACGCGGCCAGTGAACCTGCTTCGTCGTCCGGATGTGCTCCGATGTAGAGCACGTCGAGGTCGACGGCGCCGTCCGGGCCGTTCCCTCGCTGCTGCGCCGGTCCGCCGGCGGCTGTCGCCGTCGTCGGGAGCGTAGCGGCGAGGAGAGCGACTGCGGCGGCGGCTACAGCAGCGGGTCTGGCTGCTCGCATGGTGACTCCTCTCAGTGGTGCCAACCTTCGGGCGCCGTTACTTGACGGCGCCCTCGACCATCCCCCGGATGAAGTGGCGCTGCAGGAACAGGTAGAGCACGATCACCGGCAGCGCGACCAGCGTCGCGCCGGCGGCCAGCAGCGCCGTTCCGGACGTGTACTGGCCCTGGAAGAAGGCCAGGCCCAGCGGTGCGGTGCGCAGGCTCTCGTCGGTGGCCATGATCAACGGGATGAGGAACTCGTTCCACGTCCACATGAAGACCAGCACGATCATGGTGGTGAGCGCAGGCCGGCCCATCGGCACCAGGATCCGCCACAGCGTGGTCCAGTGCCCGGCGCCGTCGATGCGGGCGGCCTCGACGACCTCGCGGGAGCTGCCGCGGAAGTAGGCGCGCATCCAGAACGTGCCGAAGGCCGTCGACTGCGCCACCTGCGGCATGACGATCGCCACCAGCGTGTTCGTCAGCCCCAGCTCGCGCAGGTCGAAGTACAGGGCGATGACCAGCGCCTCGGCCGGCACCATGATGCCGAGCAGGATGACGTAGAACAGCACCTCGGAGCCGCGGAAGCGCATGGTGCCGAACGCGTAGCCGGCCAGCACCGAGAACAGCGTCGACAGCCCGACCACCAGGATCGCGACGACGACGCTGGTGCGCAGGTAGGAGCCGAAGTGGCCCTGGTCCCAGGCGTCGGCGAAGTTCTCGACGTGGAACGACCCGCCGCCGCCGATCTGGTCGTTCGAGAGCGCCGTCTGCAGGATCAGCAGCACCGGGTACACGGCGATGACCGCGAACAGTGCCAGCACGGCGTAGTTGGCCAGCCGTTCACCGCGCGAGATCATCGCTGCCCCCGTTCGCCGACCCGGTTGATGAGCACCGTCGCCACGAACACCACCAGCGTCAGCACGACGGCCAGCGCCGTCGCGATGCCGACCCGGCCCAGCAGGAACGCGTTGTTGTAGACCTGGTACGACGGGACGGTGGTCTCGGTGCCCGGCCCGCCGCTGGTCATGACGTAGACGAGGTCGAAGGTCTTGAGCGCGGCGATGACGGTGAGCGTCAGCGCGACCGCCAGCTCGCCGCGCAGCGACGGCAGCGTGATGGCCCGGAACTCCCGCAGCGGACCGGCGCCGTCGAGGCGGGCCGCCTCGTACAGCTCGCGCGGGATGCGCGACATGCCGGCCAGGAACAGCACCAGGCACAGGCCGGTGCCGACCCAGGTGCCGACGATGCCCACCGACGGCAGCGCCCAGGTGTAGTCGCCCAGCCACGGCCGCGCCAGGGAGTCCAGCCCGACGAACCGGAGCAGGTCGTTGAGCGGCCCGTTCGGCTCGTAGATCTGCCGCCACGCGATGGCCACGACGACCATAGGGATGACCTGGGGCAGGAACAGCACGACTCGGAAGAACCCCATGCCGCGCAGCACCGCACGGCTCATCGCCGCGGCCAGCAGCAGCCCCAGCAGCACTGGCACGACCGCGTAGAACACGACCAGCACCAACGCGTGGACGAACGCTCCGCGCAGCTGCGGCTCGGTGAACAGGTCGCGGTAGTTCGACAGCCCGGCCCAGGTGCTGGCGCCCAGCCCGTTCCACTCGTAGAGCGAGAACTGTGCCGTCCGGGCCAGCGGGACGAGGACGAACAGGCCGAAGACCAGCAGCGCCGGCAGGATGTAGAGGTAAGCGACCCGACGCGGTTCGCCGGGCCGCCTACCTGGGGCGGCGAGCGCCATCAGCTGCCGGTGGCCGCGGTGTACTCGGCCTCGAGCGTCTCGAGGAACTGCTGCGGGTCGCTCTGGCCGGCCATCAGGTTCTGCACGGCGACGGTGATGGTGTCGTAGAACGTCTCGGTCGCGTAGTCGAGGTACGGCACGACGAGGTCCTCCTGGCCGGCCTGCGCCCACGCCGCGAACACCTCGGACTGCAGCCCGGTGGTGGTCTGCTGGTCGGCTTCGATGACCGGGAGGTTGCCGGCCTCGGTGACCGCCGTCATGGCGTCGGAGCTGGTGATGAAGTCGATGTAGGCGGCCGCGGCCTCCTTGGCGTCACTGTTGGCCGGGATGGCCCACGGGATGCTGATGCCGCCGGTGACGAGGTGCTGGCCGCTGGCGCCGGCCGGCGGCAGCACGAAGCCGACCTCGTCGCCCATGGCCGAGGTGAGGTCGGCCACCAGCCAGGTGCCGCCGACGAAGAACACGCCGGTGCCCTGGGCGAACGCCTGCCAGGCGCTGTCGTAGGAGACGCCGTTGAAGCCGTCGACGAAGTAGCCGGCGTCGACCCAGTCGCGGGTGGCCTGCGCCGCGGCGACGTTGTCGTCGGACGTCCACGACGAGCCCGGCCGGCCGAACCCGAGGTTGCGGATGGTCTCGGCGTCGGAGAACTGGTTTTGGATGAACCCGAACTCGTGGATGCCGGCCCAGGGCTCGGAGTTGCCGAACTGGATGGGCACCTCGCCGGCCGCCTGGGCCGCCTGCAGCGCCGCCTCGAAGTCCTCGGTCGTCTGCGGCGGCTCGAGGCCGAGGGCGGCGAGCTTGGTCTTGTTGTAGTAGAGGCCGACGATCTCGCCCATCTGCGGCAGGCCGTAGAGGTTGCCCTCGCCGTAGTTGGCGCCATCCTCGCTGTAGGACGCCAGCGCGCGCACCGACTCGGGGAAGCGGTCGAACCAACCGTACGCCTCGGCGTAGCCGTCAAGAGGCGTGAGCAGGCCGGACGCGACGTACTGGCCCATCTCGGGGCGGCCGTTGTTGGACTGGACGACGTCGGGCGCGTCGTCGCCGGACAGCGCCAGCCGCAGCGTGGTGCGCAGGTCGTCGGTGGAGCGCGCCACCCGCTCGATGGTGATGTTGGGGTAGGCCTCCTCGAACGCGGCGTTGAGCGCTTCGATCTGCTCGGTCTGCCCTTCGCGGACCTCCTGGTCCCACACCGTCAGCGTGATGTCGCCCAGCTCGGACGGGTCGGTGGCGACGTCGCCCGCGGTGGGCGCGTCGCCCGCCTCGGTGTCGTCACCGTCGTCGCCCGGTGCGCACCCCGCGAACAGCAGAGCGATGGCGGCGACCGCGCCCAGTGCGGTGCGGGTCCTCCTGATCGGCAGAGTCATGAGTCGGCCCTTTCCCAGATGTCGTGTGCCCAGGTGTCCTCAGCGGCCGGCCCGGAAGCCGAGCGTCGCGATGGCTCGCGACACCTCCGGGACGGCGTCGGCCGGGACGATCGTGTTCAGGAACTCGTAGTCGTCCGCGAGGGCGGGATCCTTGGACCCCGTCTCGCGGTACCACAGCGCGATGTCGCCCCAGCCGGGCGAGGCCAGGGCCCCGCCGAAGTGCCGCACCGAGAGCGCGGCACCCAGGTTGGCCAGCCGCAGGCTGTGCAGCAGCGGCCAGCCGGCCAGCGTACCGACCATGAGGCCGGCCACGAACACGTCCCCGGCCCCCGTGGGGTCGAGCGCCTCGACGGGGACGGCGGCGGCCTTCACCGGGCGGCCGGCCTCCTTGTCGAACGCGAGCGCGCCGTCGGCGCCGTTGGTGACGACCGCCAGCGGCACCAGCTCGGCCAGCTTCTCCACCGCCGCCTCGGGACTGTCGGTGCGGGTGTAGCTCATCGCCTCGACGGCGTTGGGGGAGAACGCGTAGCAGCCCGACAGGCTCTCGCGCAGCCGGCCGAGGTCCCAGCGGTCCTCGGGGTCCCAGCCGAGGTCGGCGAAGACCCGGCCGCCGGCCGCCGTGACGGAGTCGACCCACGGCTGCCGCTCGGCGCCCAGGTCGACGAAGCACGACCGGGCCTGCGGCGGGTGGGTGACCAGGCGGTCCAGCGCCTCGGGGCGGTGCCCGTGGGTGACCATGGCGCGGTCGCGCTGGTAGACCATCGACACCGTGACCGGCGAGTGCCAGCCGGTGACGTAGCGCGAGTAGGTGAGGTCGACGCCCTCCTGGACGCCCAGCGTCTGCCGGCAGTAGTCGCCGTAGAGGTCCTCGCCGAACGTCGCGGCGAGGCCGGTGCGCAGCCCCAGCCGCGCGGCGGCGACGGCGAGGTTGGCCACGCCGCCTGGACTGGAGCCCATGCCGTCGGCCCACACCTCGGTGCCCTGCTTCGGCGGGCCCTCCATGCCGATGAAGATGATGTCGAAGAAGACGGTGCCGGTGAGGAAGACGTCGAGCTCGGGACCGCCGTCGGATCGCAGCCCGGCCAGCGGGTCGTGCCGCGACGGTGCGCGGTACGGGTCGCGAGCGATGTTGGACACGGCCATTCCTCCCAAGGGTTGGGTGGAACCCTAGTGGCGCTGCGCGCAAATGACAAGATATGAGCGCTTGTGATCCATCTCCGTGGCTTCACTGGCCGCTCATCGGGCATTTCGCTCAGTTCTGCTCACGTTTCGGCGTGACTACTGTTCGATTGAGCGAAGATGACTGATATGGTGCAGCCGTGCTTGCGCAGCGCCGGTATGAGCTCATCATGCAGACCCTCCGTGCCGAGGGTCCGGTGTCGGTGACCACGCTGGGCAGCCGCCTCGGTGTCAGTCAGGCCACCATCCGGCGCGACCTCGCCTGGCTGGAGGAGCAGGGACTGCTCACCCGCGTGCGCGGCGGCGCGGCCGCCAGCCCGTCGCTGGAGCCGTCGTTCGCGGCCGTCGCCACCGAGGCGCACCAGGCCAAGGACGCCATCGCGCGGCGCGCCGCGCAGATGGTCGAGGACGGCGACGTGCTGCTGCTCGACATCGGCACCACGGTGCACCGCCTGGCCGTGCACCTGCGGGGCCGCAAGGTCACCGTCATGACCGCCAACATGGCGGTGTACGAGGAGCTGCTGCCCGACCCCGACATCGAGCTGATCCTGCTCGGCGGGGTGGTGCGGCGCAACTACAAGTCGCTGGTCGGCTTCCTCACCGAGGACGCCGTCCGCCAGCTGCGCGCCGGCAAGTTGTTCATGGGGACCAGCGGGGTGCGCGCCGACGGCGCCGTCGTCGACACCACGGTGGTCGAGGTGCCGGTGCGCCGGGCCATGATCGCGGCGGCCGACCAGGTCATCCTGCTCGCCGACGCGGAGAAGTTTCCCGGGACGGGGTTCGCCACCGTGTGCGGACCCGACGCCCTGGACGTCGTCGTGACCGATGCGGCCGAGGGCACCGAGGCCCTCGGCGCGCTCCGGGAGAACGGTGTGAAGGTGGTTCTCGTATGAGGTTGACGATCCTCGGGGGCGGCGGATTCCGCGTCCCGCTGGTGCACCGCGCCCTGGCCAGTGAGGAGTCCGGCGTCGACACCGTCGTCCTGCACGACACCGACGCCGAACGCGTGCGCGCCGTGCGGGCGGTGCTCGAGGAACGCTCCGGAGGCCGCGGGCCGAAGCTGGTGGTCGAGAGCGACCTCGCGGCGGCGGTGCGCGGCACCGACTTCGTCTTCTCCGCCATTCGGGTCGGCGGGCTGGCGGGCCGGTCCTGCGACGAGCGGACGGCGCTCGGCCAGGGCGTCCTGGGCCAGGAGACCACCGGTGCCGGGGGCGTGCTGTACGGCTTGCGGACGGTGCCGGTGGCGCTGCGCATCGCGTCGACCATCGCCGCCGAGGCGCCGGACGCGTGGGTCATCAACTTCACCAACCCGGCCGGCATGGTCACCGAGGCGATGAGCTCGGTGCTCGGCGACCGCGTCATCGGCATCTGCGACTCCCCGGTCGGGCTGTTCCGCCGGGTCGCCCGCGCGCTGGGCATCCCGATGGGCGACGCGTGGTTCGACTACGCCGGGCTCAACCACCTCGGCTGGCTGCGGCGGGTGCTGGTCGGCGGGCGCGACGTGCTGCCGGACCTGCTGGCGTCGGACGACGCGCTCGGCTCGTTCGAGGAGGGCAAGCTGTTCGGGGCGCCGTGGCTGCGCACGCTGAGCGCCATCCCGAACGAGTACCTCTATTACTACTATTTCACCCGCGACGCCATCGCGTCGGCGACGTCGGCGCCGGCCACCCGCGGCGAGTTCCTGCTCCAGCAGCAGGCCGGGTTCTACGCGTCGTCGTCCGGTGCCGGCGCGGCCGAGCGGTGGGACGAGGTGCGGCGCGAGCGCGAGGCCACCTACATGGCCGAGAGTCGCGAGGCCGCCGGCGTCGGCGACCGCGACTCCGCCGACCTCGACGGCGGCGGGTACGACCGCGTCGCGCTGGCGCTCATGCGGGCCATCGCCGCCGACGAGCGCGCCACGCTGGTGCTCAACGTCCGCAACCGCTCCGCCCTGGCCGGCGTCGACGCCGACGCCGTCGTCGAGGTGCCCTGCCTGGTCGGCCGCAACGGCGCCCACCCGCTGGCCGCCGGCGCGCTCGACCCCTCGGCGGCCGCGCTGGTGGCGTCGGTGAAGGCGACCGAGCGCGCCACCATCGCGGCGGCCCGGTCCGGCTCCCGGCGGGCGGCGGTGGCCGCGCTGGCCGGCCACCCGCTGGTCGACTCCGTCACGACGGCCGAGCGGCTCATCGAGGCCGAGCTGGCCGCGCTGCCCGAGCTGCGCGCCGTCCTCACCCACGACTGACCCCCGCATCGGGATCGGTGCGGGCCGCGGGGGTGTCCGCACAGGGTTCGGCGCAGGCGACCTCACTGTGGGTGGGGCGTGGGGCAGCGCCGCTCCACCGGCGCTCGGGGGTTCGCCGGTGGAGCGACGCTGGTCAGGGGTGCTGGCGGTCGGTCAGGCCGCCGCCGCAGCGTTGTAGATGGACTGGGCCGTGCTGCCGAAGTACGGGCCGTACATCGTGTTCGGGTCGTTGTTGTACTTGTAGCTGTTCACCGAGTTCAGCCGGCCGCCGGTGATCCAGCCGCCGCCGGACGAGCCGCCGGTCATGTCGCAGGGGATGCCCTGCGTCGTGGCGCCGAACGGGTCGTTCCGCGCGGTGCCGCTGCACGAGTACAGCCGCTGGCCGTTGAACGGCGGCGCCGCCGGGTAGCCGTAGGACGTGTAGCTCAGGCCGCGGGCCAGGTTGAACGCGATGGGGTACGAGCCGACCACGCTGGTGAGGCTCTGGCCGGAGGAGTTCTCGTTCATGACCGCGAAGCCGACGTCGACGTTGAAGTCGCCGCTGTTGGCCCAGCCGCTCGAGGTGAACAGGTCCGACGCCGACCACTGGCCGTACGGCGCGGAACCGTTGTCGTACGCCGGCACGAACGTGAACCGCGTGGCGAACGCGCCGCCGTCGCCCTCGTGCAGGCAGTGTCCGGCGGTCGTGACGACGTCGCCGTTGCCGCTGGTGGTGGCGGTGCCGGAGCAGACGTAGTCGACGCCGCCGATGGTGAAGAAGACCTTGCCGAGCTGCGGGCGAGGGTTCTCGGGGACGGCGGCCGGCCGCGGCTTCGCCTTCGCGGCGGCAGCGGTCGCGGCCGTGCGGGCGTCGCCGTCGAGCGTGGCGTCGGCCGGGATGGCCGCCCGCATGCGCTCGGGTGTCCAATAGGCCTCCACGGCGCGCTGCTGAGCTCGCGTCGTCGCCTGTTCCTGATGGACGACCGCGGATGCCCGGACGCCGTCGGCGGTGGCCGTCGTGGCATCCGTTCCGGCCAGAGCCGGAGTGGCAGCGATGCCGGACACCACGAGTGCGGTTCCGGCCAGGAGAGATCGGATGACGGGTCTCCTCATTGCCCATTCCTCCCTGATGAGGCAGTTCGCCGGGTTCGACGAGATGCCTCAACATACAGTCATCGTCCTGTCATGTACAGGTATGTCGGAATTGACTTTTGTAGGAGGTCCGCGGGACAACGGCCAGGACCGTAAGTCATGGCACGGTCGACTCCGCCGGGACAGCGTGCGCGGGACTCAGAGGGCGCTGAAGAACAGCGCGGCCAGGCCGGCGCTGAGGGCGACCTCGGTGGCGCAGGCGCCGGCCGGCGACGCCAGCAGCCGGGCGGCGGGCGCCGGCGCCGGGC
>NZ_QUAL01000036.1:0-2428 GCF_003579925.1 Jiangella rhizosphaerae
GCCGCTGCCGGCCAGCGGCGCGGGCGCGCTGTGGTCGCCGCGGGCCACGTCGGCCGCGGCGTCCTCGCGCAGGTCGCCGACGTCGAACGGGGCCGGCGAGACGCCGGCGATGGCGGCCGAAGGAGCCGGGGCCGAGGCGAGCGTCGTCGCGCCGACGGCGGCACCCGCCGCCGCACCGGCGCCCGCGACGGGCAGGACGAGCCGGCCGAGGCGGGCAGAACGACGCCGCTTGTGACGAGCGTTGGGCACGAGCGGCGGTCCTCCGGTAGGTCACGAGGCGATAACGGCCAGACGACTCTAACCCGATTCGTCCGATTCGCCGAAACCGGCCCCCTCGATCTGGTCGAGCCGGCGCAGGATGACGCCCTCGCGCAGCGCCCACGGGCAGATGTCGACCTCGTCGACCTCGAACAGGTCGATGGCGGCGTCGGCGACGATGGCACCCGCGAGCAGCTGCCCCGCCCGGCCGGACGAGACGCCGGGCAGCTTGGCCCGCTCCGACGTCGTCATGGACGCCAGCTTCTTCACCAGATCCTGCACGTCGGCGCGGCTGAGCGTGCGCCGTACGTACGGCCCGTCGCCGGACGGCGCGGCGCCGGCCACCCTGGCCAGCGAGCGGAACGTCTTGCTCGACGCCACCGCGCGGTCGGCGGTGCCGTAGCGGTTGACGTCGCCGATGATCGAGGCGATCTCGGCCCGCACGTGCCGGCGCAACGCCCGGACCTCGTCCTTCGACGGCGGGTCGTCGGTGAACCACCCTCGGGTGAGCCGGGCGGCTCCGAGCGGCAGCGACACCGCGATGTCGGGGTCCTCGTCGCCGCCGGCGGCCAGCTCGAGCGAGCCGCCTCCTATGTCGAAGCTGAGCAGCCGGCCCGCCGACCAGCCGTACCAGCGGCGCACCGCCAGGAAGGTCAGGCGGGCCTCGTCCTCGCCGGAGAGGATCTGCAGGTCGACGCCGGCCTCCTCGCGCACGCGGTCGAGGACGGCGGTGCCGTTGACGGCCTCGCGCAGCGCCGACGTGGCGAAGGCGAGCATCGACGTGGCGCCCTTGTCCTCGGCCGCCTCGACGGCCTCGCGGCAGCTCTTCACCAGCCGCTCGGCGCCCTGTTTGCTGATGGAACCGGAGTCGTCGAGCAGCTCGACCAGCCGGAGCTCGGTCTTCTGCTTGTAGGCCGGCAGCGGACGCGCACCCCGGTGGGCGTCGACCAGCAGCAGATGGACGGTGTTGGAACCGACGTCGAGCACACCCATGCGCACGAAAGCGACGATACTCGTGGGGTGGAGCTGCGGACACACGGAGCGCGAGCCTGGGTGGAGTTCACCGATCCGGCCGACGACGGCCAGGTGCTGCGCTGCGACCTGACCTGGCTGACGTCCCGGTGGACGTGCATCTTCGGGCAGGGCTGCCCCGGCATCTACGCCGACCGCCCCGACGACGGCTGCTGCACGCACGGCGCCCATTTCTCCGACGAGGACGACGAGAAACGGGTGCGCGGGTACGCGAGCCGGCTCGGCCCCGACGTCTGGCAGCTGCGCGACGAGGGCCTGCGCGGCGGCGTCGTCGAGACCGACGACGAAGGCGAGCGCAAGACGCGCGTCGTCGACGGCGCGTGCGTGTTCCTCAACCGGCCCGGGTTCGCCGGCGGCACCGGCTGCGCGCTGCACGCCTACGCGCTGTCCACCGGGCGGCACCCGCTGGAGACCAAGCCCGACGTGTGCTGGCAGCTGCCGATCCGGCGCGCCTACCGCGAGGCCGAGCGGCCCGACGGGACGACGTACCTCGAGATCACCATCGGCGAGTACGACCGCGCCGGCTGGGGCGCGGGCGGCCACGACATGAGCTGGTACTGCACGACGGCCACCGAGGCGCACGTCGGGCGCGAGCCGGTGTACCGGTCGAACGAGCCGGAGCTGCGGGCGCTCATCGGTGACAAGGCGTACGAGCAGCTGGCCGCTCATTGCGAGGCCTTCCTCGCCGCTCAGCTGCCGCTGCTGGTGCATCCGGCCACGGCGGCGAGCCCGGCGGACTGACGACCAGGCCCGGCGCCGCACAGCGAGAGGCCGCCGGTACCCGGAACGCGTCCGGGCCGGCGGCCTCTGCAGGGGAGTTACTCGATCACTGCTGGGCCTGGCGGCGGTTGACCGCGAACGCGGCGGCCGCACCGGCGAGCAGCAGGCCGGCGCCGACGAACAGCAGCTGGCTCGACGCACCGGTGTCCGGGAGCGCCTCGCCGTCGCCGGAGCCGTCCTCGGCCCCGTCAGCGGCACCGTCCTCCGAGCCGTCCTCCGACCCGTCGGTCTCCGTGCCGTCGCCGTCGGTCTCGGTGCCGTCGACCTCGGTGCCGTCGACCTCCGTGCCGTCGACCTCGGTGCCGTCGACCTCGGTCCCGTCGACCTCGGTCCCGTCGACCTCGGTCCCGTCGACCTC
>NZ_QUAL01000036.1:2529-50518 GCF_003579925.1 Jiangella rhizosphaerae
CCGTCGACCTCCGTGCCGTCGACCTCCGTGCCGTCGACCTCGGTCTCAGCCTCGGCGCGCTGGTCGCACGCCTGGTAGTAGGCCTCCTGGCTGTCGATGACCGCGTTGAGCGGGCCCTGCCACAGCCACGGCGCGCCGCACGCGTCGTTGAGGATGTCGATGCTGCCACCCTCGAGCGAGACGAGGCTGCTGAGCAGGTCCGTCGACGGCGCGTCCGCACCGCTGCAGGCGGTGTAGTGGGCCGACTGCTCGCCCAGCACCGTGTTGATCGGGCCCTGCCACAGCCACGGCGCGGCGCAGGCGTTGTTCAGCAGGTTGGCGCCGTCGCCGGTCAGCGTGCCGTCGTTGTTGCAGGCGGCGTAGTGAGCGGCCTGGCCGTCGTTGAACCCGTTGACCGGGCCCTGCCACAGCCAGGGCAGCGCGCACACGTTGTTGCCGACGTTGATGCCGTCGCCATAGGTCGTGCCGTCGCTGTTGCAGGCGACGTACGTGGCCTCCTGGCCCTCGTTGAACACGTTGGCCGGGCCCTGCCAGAGCCACGGGAGGGCGCAGGCACCGTTGAGCACGTTGATGCCGTCGCCGTAGGTGGTCTCTTCGGTGTTGCAGACCACGTAGTAGGCGGACTGGTCCTCGACGGCGCCGTTGGCCGGGCCCTGCCAGAGCCACGGAGCGGCGCAGGTGTTGTTGAGGACGTTGATCCCGTCGCCGTACGAGTCGGCGCCGTTGTTCAGGACGTTGATGCCGTCACCGATCGCGATGCCGGTGTTGCCGTTGCAGGCCTCGTAGTAGGCTTCCTGGCCGCCGACGAAGATGTTGAACGGGCCCTGCCACAGCCAGGGCAGTGCGCACAGGCTGTTGCCGACCTCGATGTCACCGAGACCGAGGGTGTCCAGCAGGCCGTCGGCCTCCTCGACGCTGGTGATCTCGTTGGGGAGCTCAACCCCCTTCCCCTCCTCGGCCGTGGCCGCCGGCACGCTCAGGGCGAAACAGGCGGCGAGCGCAGCGCCGGCCACAACGGCGCCACGCAGCACTGTCTTCAACACAATTCTCCTCAAATCATTCGAAAGGTGTTTCCCCAGGCAACCTGTTTTCTGGGTGCCCGCCAGGGAGTACATTCAACCCCCTGACCAGAGGTGTCAAGGTACTCTACAAAAGGTCATTCTTCTAGGTGACATACCGGTGACACCACTTCCGAAGGCCCTTTCTGTCCGAATTAGGGGAGAGGGTCTGCAATGATTGGTCTGTGCGCCGCGACGTGATCCCGAGCCCGAACATCTGGCACTATCCGGACGTCTACGAAATGGAGAACCGGGGCGTCGACCCCGACGGCGTCATCGAGGCGGCCATGCTGGGCATCCACGACTGGGCCGGCCTCGACGTGCTCGACGTCGGCTGCGGCGCCGGGTTCCATCTGCCCCGGTTCGCCGCGTCGGCCCGCCGCGTCGTCGGCGTCGAGCCGCACCCGCCGCTGGTCCGCCGGGCACAGCAGCGGGTCGCCGCGCTGCCGGCCGCGGTGCGTTCGCGCATCACCGTCCAGCGCGGCAGGGCGCAGCAGCTGCCGCTCCCGCCGGCGTCCGTCGACGTCGTGCACGCCCGCTGGGCCTACTTTTTCGGTCCCGGCTGCGAACCGGGGCTGGCCGAGGTCGCCCGGGTGCTGCGCCACGGCGGCACCGCGTTCGTCATCGACAACGACGCCACGCGGTCGACCTTCGGTCGCTGGTTCCGCACCGGCCTGCCGTCGTACGACGCCGAGGCGGTGGAACGGTTCTGGGCCCGGCAGGGCTGGCACCGCGAGCCGCTGACGATGCGCTGGGAGCAGCCCGACCGCGCGTCGTTCGAGGCCGTCGTGCGCATCGAGTTCGACCCGAAGACCGCCGACGCGATCCTGGCCGAGCACACCGTCAGTTCCGTCGACTACGCCGTCAACCTGTTCTGGCGCCGCTTCTGACCGTGAACTCGCCGGCGTTGTCGGTCCGGCCGTCTACGGTTCTGGGCATGGCGAAGGCGAAGACGACGGCCCCGGTGTTCCGGTGCTCCGAATGCGGCTGGTCCACGGCCAAGTGGGTCGGCCGGTGCGGCGAGTGCCAGGCGTGGGGCACGGTCGAACAGGCCGGCGCGGCGAAGGCCGGCGTCACGGTCGCCGGCCCGGTCACCGAGGCGGCCCGGCCCATCGGCTCCGTCGCCATCGAGGCGGCGCGCTCGCGACCCACCGGCGTCGGCGAGTTCGACCGCGCGCTGGGCGGCGGGCTGGTGCAGGGCGCCGTCATCCTGCTGGCCGGCGAGCCCGGCGTCGGCAAGTCGACCCTCCTGCTCGACGTCACCGCGCGGTGGGCGCACGAGGCCGGCCGGGCGCTCTACGTCACCGGCGAGGAGTCCGCCGCCCAGGTGCGGCTGCGGGCCGAGCGCACCGGCGCCGTCGCCGACCACCTCTACCTCGCCGCCGAGACCGACCTGTCCGCCGTCCTCGGGCACATCGACGAGGTGCGGCCGTCGCTGCTGGTGCTCGACTCCGTCCAGACGGTGTCCAGCCCGGCCGTCGACGGCGCGGCCGGCGGCGTCACGCAGGTCCGCGAGGTGGCCGCGTCGCTCATCCGGGTGGCCAAGGACCGCGGCATCGCCACCATCCTCGTCGGCCACGTCACGAAGGACGGCAGCATCGCCGGGCCGCGGGTCCTCGAGCACCTGGTCGACGTCGTGCTGCACTTCGAGGGCGACCGCCACTCGCGGCTGCGGCTGGTGCGCACGGTCAAGAACCGGTTCGGCCCGGCCGACGAGGTCGGCTGCTTCGACCTCACCGACACCGGCATCAGCTCGCTCGCAGACCCCACCGGGCTGTTCCTGTCCCGGCACGCCACGCCGGTGCCGGGCACCTGCATCACGGTGACGCTCGAGGGCCGGCGCCCGCTGCTCGGCGAGGTGCAGGCGCTGGTCGCGACGTCGGCGCTGGCCACGCCGCGGCGGGCGAACAGCGGGCTCGACTCCTCCCGGGTGGCCATGGTGCTGGCCGTGCTGGAACGCCGCGGCCAGGTCCGGCTCAGCAACAGCGACGTCTACACCTCCACCGTCGGCGGCGCGAAGCTGTCCGAGCCGTCCACCGACCTCGCGCTGCTCCTGGCCGTGGCCAGCGCGGCGTCCGGCTCGCCGCTGCCGGCCGGGCTCACCGCGCTCGGCGAGGTCGGGCTGGCCGGCGAGATCCGCCGGGTGTCCGGCCTGAGCCGGCGGCTGGCCGAGGCCGAGCGCATGGGGTTCACGACGGCGCTGGTACCGGCCGACCCCGGCCCGGTGCCCGGCGGCATCCGCGTCATCGAAGTGGCCGATGTCGGACAGGCGCTGGCCGCCGCGCGACGCGATGCCGGGTTGGCCACGGATTCGCCGCAGCACAGCTGAATCGTTGCGTGGTATTGACGCGAACGTCGCCGCACACCGGCACATCACGCCCTAGACTGTTCTATCCAGCGTCGTCTGCCGTCCCTCGCCGGGGCGGTGCCGTGCGACCGTACACTGTTCATCACGAGAAGCCGTCCGGGTCACGACAGGGGTCACGTGCAAGGCATCGATCGAGCCGGCGCCGACGCGAAGCTGCGCCTGGCTCTGGCAGCTGTGGCGCCCGGCACAGCGCTGCGCGAGGGCCTCGAGCGCATCCTGCGCGGCCGCACCGGCGCCCTGGTCGTGCTCGGCTACGACAAGACCATCGAGGCCATGTCCACCGGCGGCTTCAGCCTCGACGTCGAGTTCAGCGCCACCCGGCTGCGCGAGCTGGCGAAGATGGACGGCGCCATCGTCGTCGACCGCGACTGCACCAAGATCCTCAAGGCGGCCACCCAGCTGGTGCCCGACCCGTCCATCCCGACGACGGAGTCCGGCACCCGGCACCGCACCGCCGAGCGGGTGGCCAAGCAGACCGGTTTCCCGGTCATCTCGGTGAGCCAGTCCATGCGCATCGTCGCCATCTACGTCGACGACATCCGCTACGTGCTCGAGGACGCCGGGCAGATCCTGTCGCGGGCCAACCAGGCGCTGGCCACGCTCGAGCGCTACAAGCTGCGCCTCGACGAGGTGTCCGGCACGCTGTCGGCGCTGGAGATCGAGGACCTCGTCACCGTCCGCGACGTCGTCTCGGTGGCGCAGCGGCTGGAGATGGTGCGGCGCATCTCGGTCGAGATCGACGGCTACGTCGTCGAGCTCGGCACCGACGGCCGGCTGCTGAGCCTGCAGCTCGACGAGCTCGTCGCCGGCGTCGACTCCGACCGCGAGCTGGTGATACGCGACTACCTGCCGGCACCGTCCGGCCGCCGCAAGCGCAGCCTCGGCGAGGCCATCAGCGCGCTCGACACGCTGTCCGGCACCGACCTGCTCGACCTCGGCGCGGTGGCCCGGGCGCTGGGCTTCCCCGGCGGCGGCGAGCAGCTCGACGCCGCCGTGAGCCCGCGCGGGTTCCGGCTGCTGGCCCGGGTGCCGCGGCTGCCCGACAGCGTCATCGACCGCCTGGTCGAGCACTTCGGCGGCCTGCAGAAGCTGCTGGCCGCCAGCGTCGACGACCTCCAGGCCGTCGAGGGTGTCGGCGAGTCCCGCGCCCGCAGCGTCCGCGAGGGGCTCTCGCGGCTGGCCGAGTCCAGCATCCTCGAACGCTACGTCTGAACCGTCGGGCTTGGCCGTCGTTGGTGAGTTGGGCCGTCCCCCTGCTGCCCGATTGTCTTGGCCGCGTGTGCGCGCCTCAAGTCCGCGGCCTCTGACTGTGTACTGCTCGCTGTGGTTGGGGGCCTTGGACTTGGCCCGCGCGCCCGCGGCTAAGAACGGGCAGCTATCAGGGGGACGGGGGGAGTGTGGCGACGGCTGCCGGGGTCGTCGGCCCCGATACTGTGTGGCGTTGGTGTCGTTCGGCGTCCACTAGGCGAGATTTCACCGTGATTCGGGAGCCATCACGAGGATTGCCCCAGCGTCAACACCCCTACAGGCATGGTGATGCTCAGGTAATCCTCGTGATGTAGGCGATCGCCGATGATCATCGCGATCCACGACCGGACAAAACGGCGCGAAACGGGCACGCCAACGCCGAGGCGTGCCCACATCCTCCCCGTCCCCCTGATAGCTGCCCGTTCTTGGCCGCGAAGCCGCGGGTCAAGTCCGCCCCTCGTCGCGAAGCGACTCCATGGCGGACTTGAGGCGCGGGTTCGCGGCAAGAGAATGGGGCAGCAGGGGGACGGGGAGCCCACCCACGGATCCAGGGCAGAAGGCCCCGAACATGACTCGTGGGCCCGGCCGCCCTCTCGGGAGGGGGCCGGACCCACGAGCTCTCATTCACTTTTCACCACGGCGAGGGGTGGGCTCGCCGTGCTCGATCGCCGGGTCGGACCCGGCGGCTCTCAGAGCGAGCGCGCGGCGTCCGCCTCGGCGGAGTCGCCGGTGATGCCGCCCTGCGGAACCTCGACGCTCAGCTCGGGGAAGCTCAGCAGGCCGACCTCGGCGCTGGCCACCTCGACGTCGCCGACGACCGGGACGGGCACGCTCACCGTGACGCGCACCGACAGGCCGCCGCCCGAGGCGGACGCGACCGTGCCGTCCTCGGCGAGGACGGTGTCGGAGTCGCGGTAGTCGGCGAAGTTCAGGTTCACCGACAGGCCGTTCAGCTCGAAGGTCTGGTCGAAGCCCGGCTCGACGTCGATGACCTCGTCGTCACCGACGTGCAGCTCGAGGGCCGGCAGCTCGTAGTCGAACGTCGCGCCGCCCGGCTCGCCGGTCGCCTCGAGCCGGCCCCACGCGTTCGGGGTCTCGCCGTCGTCGGCCCCGGCGAAGCCGAGAGAGATGCCGCCGTTGGCCGCCCCGCCCAGGATGCTCAGGTCCGCGAACCGGCCGCTGACCTCAGCGTACGCACCCAGGGAACCGTCCTCCTTCGGGAAGGTGCCGGTCTCCTGCAGCAGCTGGCCGGCGCCGACGGTGACGACCGGGCTGCCGACCGGCAGCTCGATCGGCAGCAGCTCGGTGACCGCCCCGAGGTCCGCGACGTCGATCAGGTCGACCTCGCCGACACCGGAGTACAGCGACGTCAGCACGCCGCCCTCGCCGCCCTCGGTGACGAGGTCGTCGTTCCAGTTGGCCTTGGCCTCACCGGAGATCGCGTCGAGGTTGCCGAGGATCGGCACCTCGAGGCCGTGCAGGCCGTAGGTCGCCGCCTCCGGCTCCTCCGGCAGCGCGACCTGCTCGACCAGGTACGGGACGTCGAACTCGGCGCCCGCGCCGCCGATGCTGGCGATCGTGCCGAACGCGCGGGAGTGGACGCCCTCGTCCTCGCCCTCGATGCCGGCCGAGTTCGCCTCGGACTCGATCTGCCCGACGGTGACGTGCGCGTCGAGCTCGGGCACCTGCACCGGGATCGGCGCCTGGGCGCCGGTCCTCACCTGAGCAGTGGCGTAGTAGCCATCCGCTGCGATCCTGAACTCGCCGGAGCGCTGGTCCGGCCCGGCGGCCTGGCCGGACTCGGCGGCCTGTGCCTGCAGCCCGGCGGCCGAGCAGGCCAGCGCCGCGCCGGCCACACCCGCTGCCACCTTGACCGCACCACGACGCACACGCCGCCGGTCAGTCGCTTCCAGAGTCATACTTGCTCCTTCTCCACTACCTTTCCGGCCTTGATGACGTCAAAGTCCGGATTTTCCCTATGCGCAAGTATTGATCACGCGGCAAAGACGCTAACTACGCAACTGATCGCGAGTCAACGACCATGACGAAATGTCATCGGCGAATGTTTTCCATTGTCCTTTTCGACCCTTTGCGCCCGGCCGGCGGCGGCGCTTTAGACTCGGGTCCGATGCACGCCGCCGTCCTGTCCTGGTACTCCGCGCACGCGCGCGATCTGCCGTGGCGCGCGCCGGACCGCACCCCGTGGGGCGTTCTGGTGAGCGAGATCATGTTGCAGCAGACGCCGGTCGTCCGGGTCGAGCCCGTGTGGCACGAGTGGATGCGCCGGTGGCCGCGACCGGCCGACCTCGCCGCCGAGGAACCGGGCGAGGCGATCCGGGCCTGGGGCCGCCTGGGCTACCCGCGGCGGGCGCTGCGACTCCACGCGGCCGCCGCGGCGATCGTCGAGCGGCACGGCGGCATGGTGCCCGCCACGTACGACGAGCTGATCGCACTGCCCGGCATCGGCGACTACACGGCCGCCGCCGTCGCGTCGTTCGCGTTCGGTGCCCGGCACGCCGTCCTCGACACCAACGTCCGCCGGGTGCTCGCCCGCGCCGTCGCCGGGACCCAGTACCCACCCACGGCGCCGACGGCCGCGGAACGGCGGCTGGCGCAGGATCTGCTGCCCGACGCCGACACGGCGCCGCGCTGGGCGGTCGCCGTCATGGAGCTGGGCGCACTCATCTGCACCGCGCGGTCGCCGCGCTGTTCGTCCTGCCCCATCGCGAGCGAATGCGCCTGGCGGCTGGCCGGTTCCCCTCGCGACGACGGCCCGCCGCGGCGTGGCCAGGCGTGGCACGGCACCGACCGCCAGGTGCGCGGCCGCCTGATGGCGGTGCTGCGCGAGTCGGCCGGCCCGGTGCCGAAGCGGCTGCTGGACGCGACGTGGGCCGAGCCCGTGCAGCGCGAGCGAGCGCTGGACGCACTGGTCGCCGACGGCCTCGTCGAGCCCCTGGACGGCGACCTCTTCCGCCTGCCCACCTCCACCCCGCAAAGTTGATCTTCTGAGGGTGGGGGCGTTCGGCGAGGGCGGCGACCGCGGCTGGTCATCACCTCGGCGTGACCACTCTTGACCGTCGGTAATCATTTCGCTACGTTCCGCCACAAGCTGGCTCGCTGAAAACGGCAACCGCCCATCCTCTGGGGAGGCCCGCATGCCCCGGTTCCACCGTCGCAGCCTGTTCCGCGCCGCCGCCACGGCGGCCGCCCTGCTCATCGCCTCGCCCGCGCTGGCCGGCCCCGCGGCCGGCGGCACCACCGCCCTCACCGATGAGGGCACCGAATGGGTCGCCGCCCAGCTGGCCGGCATGACGCTGGAGGAGAAGGTCGGGCAGCTGTTCGTCGTCCAGGTGTACGGGGCCGACGCGCACACCGTCACCGCCGCGCAGCGGGCCAGCAACCAGGCCGCCTACGGCGTCGACACCCCGGCCCAGGTGGTCGAGAAGTACCACCTCGGCGGCGTGATCTACTTCGCGTGGGCCGGCAACGTCACCAACCCGGAGCAGATCGCCCGGCTCTCCAACGACCTCCAGCGGACGGCGACGGCGGACGGCGGGCCGCCGCTGATCGTCTCGACCGACCAGGAAACCGGCATCGTCGCCCGGATGCCGGCTCCCGCGACGCAGTTCCCCGGCGCCCAGGCGCTGGCGGCCGCCGGCAGCACCAACGCCGCCCGCGAGGCGGCCCGGATCACCGCCCGCGAGCTGCGCGCCGTCGGCATCAACCAGAACTTCGCCCCGGTGGCCGACGTCAACGTCAACGCCGAGAACCCGGTCATCGGCGTGCGCAGCTTCAGCTCCGACCCGGCCATGGCCGCCGAGTACGTCGCCGCCCAGGTGGCCGGCTACCAGCTCGGCGAGGGCGTCGCGGCCGCGGCGAAGCACTTCCCCGGCCACGGCGACACGACGACCGACAGCCACTACGGCGTGCCGGAGATCGACCACACCCGGCAGGAGTGGGAGACCATCGACGCGCCGCCGTTCCGGGCCGCCATCGACGCCGGCATCGACGTCATCATGACCGCGCACATCGTCGTCGACAGCCTCGACCCGACCGGGGTGCCGGCGACGCTGTCCGAGCCGATCATCACCGGGCTGCTCCGCGATGAGCTCGGCTACGACGGCGTCGTCATCACCGACGCGTTGAACATGGAGGGCGTCCGGCAGGGCTTCGGCCCGGCGCGGGTCCCGGTGCTCGCGCTGCGGGCCGGCGTCGACCAGCTGCTCGTGCCGAAGGACGGCGACATGGACGTCATGTACCAGGCGGTGCTGCAGGCCGTCCGCGACGGCGAGATCAGCGAGCAGCGGCTGGACGAGAGCGTCGAGCGGATCCTGCGGCTCAAGTGGGACCGCGGCATCACCGAGGACGAGCAGGTCGACGTCGAGCGCGTCGCCCGCACCGTCGGCAACCGCGCCCACCAGATCGCCGCCGAGCGCATCACCGACCCGACCGTCACGGCGCTGCGCAACACCGGCGCCGACGGCGCCGCCATCCTGCCGGTGGCACCCACCAGCAGCGTCAACGTCGTCACGACGAACACCGCCGCCGGCAACGACCTCGCCGCGGCCCTCCGCGAGCGCGGCGCGACGGCGGCCGTCCAGGCGGTCGGCACCCGGCCCAGCGACGCCGCCATCGCCGCCGCCGTCCAGGCCGCGCCGTCGCACGACCTCACCGTCGTCATCACGTCCAACGCCTGGGACATCGCGGCGACGGACCCGGAGGGCCGGCAGCGCCGGCTGGTCGCCGAGCTGGCGGCCACCGGGCACGCCGTCGTCGCGGTCGCCGCCCGCAACGCCTACGACGTCGCGTACCTGCCGGAGACCGCGGGCTTCCTGGCCGCCTACTCGTCGACGACGGTGTCGATGCGCAGCGTCGCGAAGGTGATCACCGGCGAGTTCTCCCCCGCCGGCCGGCTGCCGGTGGTCGTCCCGGCCGCCGACGGCAGCGTGCTCTACCCGATCGGCCACGGCCTCACCTGGTGACCCCCGCCCGACCACCCCGAGGAGCCCCCATGGATCGCCGTACGTTCATCGCTTCGGCCGGCGCCGCCGCTGCCGTCCCCGCCATCGGCTTGACCGGAGGCGGGGGTGACGACGGCGACGGCGACAAGGTCACGCCCGCGCGGGCGGTGCTCACGGGCGCGCAGCGGCTGGCCGACGACGGCTGGACGGCGCTGTCGGGTCACCGGGTCGGCGTGATCTCGAACCCGACCGGCATCCTGCCGGACGCGTCGCACATCGTCGACAGCATGGTCGCCTCCGGCAACGTGAACATCGCCGGCGTGTTCGGGCCGGAGCACGGGTTCCGCGGCTCCGCACAGGCCGGCGAGGCCGAGGAGACCACCATCGACCCCCGCGCCGGGGTCACGGTCTACGACGCGTACGGCGCGCAGGAGGCCGGCTTCATGCGGATGTTCGCCGAAGCCGGTGTCGAGGTCGTGGTCTTCGACATCCAGGACGTCGGCGCCCGCTTCTACACCTACATCTGGACCATGTGGTCGGCGATGCGCGCGGCCGCTCGCATGGGCCTGAAGTTCGTCGTGCTGGACCGGCCGAACCCGGTCGGCGGCACGGCGTACGGCCCCATGCTGTTCCCCGGGTTCGAGTCCGGCGTCGGCCAGCGCTACATCGTGCAGCAGCACGGCATGACCGTCGGCGAGCTGGCCCGTTTCTTCAACGCCGAGTTCCTGCCCGACGACGCGGGCGCGAGCGTCGAGGACCTCGAGGTCGTGACGATGCGGCGCTGGCGGCCGGAGATGCGCTACGCCGACACCGGGCTGCCGTGGGTGCTGCCCAGCCCGAACATGCCGACCCCCGACACCGCTCAGGTCTACGTCGGCACCTGCGTGTTCGAGGGGACGGCGGCGTCGGAGGGCCGCGGCACGACCCGGCCGTTCGAGCTGATCGGCGCGCCGTACGGCACCTACCACTGGGCCGACGACCTCAACGCCGCCGGGCTGCCGGGCGTCGACTTCCGCGAGGCGTACTTCGTGCCGACGTTCAGCAAGCACGTCGGCACGGTCTGCGGCGGCGTCCAGCTGCACGTCACCGACCCGGCCGCGTTCGACCCCGTCCGCACCGGCGTCGAGATGCTGGTCGCGGCGAAGCACCGGTACCCCGACGCGTTCTCGTGGCGGGGCGGCGGCACCAGCGACGGCTTCATCCACAAGCTGCACGGGTCGGAGCGGCTGCGGGTGATGGTCGACGCCGGAGCGTCGGCGGCGGAGATCGTGGCGTCGTGGCAGGACGAACTGGCCGAGTTCGACCAGCGCCGGCAGCCCTACCTTCTCTACCGGGGCCGGCGATGACGGCGCGCAGAATCGTCCTCGTGACCGCACTCACCGCCGCTCTGCTCGCCGGCGGCGCCCCGGCCGGCGCCCAGGGCGACGACGGCCGGTTCGACCGCCCGCACGACGGCTTCATGTCGCCGCGCACGACGTTGCACGAGGCCGACCCCGCCGACGTCGGCCTCGACCCCGACCGCATCGAGGCGCTGGTCGACCGCGCCGCGGCGTACACCGAGACGCCGCCCGGGGCGACGCACCCGCTCTACTCCGGGATGACGGTGCTGGCCGCCCACGGCGGCCGGGTCGTCGCCGAGGATGCCGCCGGCTGGGCGCTGCGGTTCGCCGACGGCACCGGCGCCGAGCTGCCGCGGGACGAGTGGATCGCGGCGGATACCGACACCATCTACGACCTCGCCTCGGTGTCGAAGCTGTTCACCACCATCGTCGTACTGCAGCAGGTCGAGGCCGGGCGGGTCGACCTGGACGCGCCGGTCGCCCAGTACCTGCCGGCGTTCGCCGCCAACGGCAAGGAGGCGATCACCGTCCGGCAGCTGCTGAC
This sequence comes from Jiangella rhizosphaerae, assembly GCF_003579925.1. Lineage (GTDB taxonomy): Bacteria > Actinomycetota > Actinomycetes > Jiangellales > Jiangellaceae > Jiangella > Jiangella rhizosphaerae. Next base: position 14,049 of record NZ_QUAL01000036.1, read on the forward strand.
GCACACCAGCGGGCTGGTCGCCTGGCTGCCGCTGTGGCGCGACTGGCCGACGCCGGAGGCGCGGATCGCCGCCGTCCTGAACACCACGCCGGCCAGCCCGCCCGGTACCACCTACGTCTACTCCGACCTCAACATGATCACCGCGGGGCTGATCGCCGAGGCCGTCACCGGTGAGCCGCTGGACGAGCTGGTGGCCGACGGCATCACCGGGCCGCTCGGCATGGCCGACACCGGCTACAACCCGCCGGCCTCGGAGCTGGAGCGCATCGCCGCGACGGAGTTCCAGGCGACGCCGCCGCGTGGCCTCGTCCGCGGCGAGGTGCACGACGAGAACGCCTGGTCGCTGAACGGCGTCGCGGGGCACGCCGGCGTGTTCGGCACGGCGCAGGACCTCGCCCGGCTGGCGCAGGCGATCCTCAACGGGGGCGCCTACGGCGGCGAGCGGATCCTGCGGCCGGACACCGTCGAGACCATGCTCACCGACGAGAACGCCGCCTTCCCCGGCAACGCGCACGGCCTCGGCTTCGAGCTGAACCAGCGCTGGTACATGGACGCGCTGTCGTCGCCGTCGACGGCCGGGCACACCGGCTTCACCGGAACGAGCATGGTCATCGATCCGCAGTCGCGCTCGTTCGTCATCCTGCTGACCAACCGGGTGCACCCGTCGCGCAACTGGGGCACCATCAACCCGGCCCGGCGTGCGGTCGCCCACGAGCTCGCCTACGCGCTCGCCGTCGACCCGCGCTCCGGCGACGACGCCTGGCGGGCGCACGAGGGCGACGCGACGACGTCGACGCTGAGCCTGCCGGTCGAGCTGTCCGGCAGCTCGACGCTGCTGTTCGACCTGTTCGTCGACACCGAGTCGACCGACCGGCTCATGCTGGAGCGGTCGGCCGACGGCGGCGCCACCTGGACGCCGGTGCCGTTCACGGCTCGCGCCGGCGCCGACCGGGTCGACGCCGCCGACGGCGTGATCAGCGGCTACCAGGGCCGGCAGTGGTGGACGGTGCGCGCCGGGCTGCCCGGCGACGGCGACACGATCCTGCGCTGGCGCTACGTCACCGACGCGCTCTACCAGGGCCGCGGCGTCTACGTCGACGGCGTCAAGGTGCGCACCCGCGGCAAGCCCGTGTTCGACGGCGAGCGGGAGCCCGAGCGGTTCGTCGCCGACGGCTGGGTCAGATCAGCTCGATGAGGTCGGCCACGGAGTTGACCACGTGGTTCGGCTGGAACGGGAACCGGCCGATGTCGGCGCGGGACGTGGAGCCGGTGAGCACGAGGTAGGTGCGAAGGCCCGCCTCCATGCCCGCGACGACGTCGGTGTCCATGCGGTCGCCGACCATGGCCGTCATCTCCGAGTGCGCCTCGATGGCGTTCATCGCGCTGCGGAACATCATCGGGTTCGGCTTGCCCACGTAGTAGGGCTCGCGGCCGGTGGCGCGGGTGATCATGGCGGCGACGGCGCCGGTGGCCGGCAGCGGCCCCTCCTGCGACGGTCCGGTGGCGTCGGGGTTGGTCGCGATGAACCGGGCGCCTTCGCCGATCAGCCGGATCGCCTTGGTGATCGCCTCGAACGAGTAGGTGCGGGTCTCGCCGAGCACCACGTAGTCGGGCTTGGTGTCGGTCAGCACGTAGCCGATCTCGTGCAGCGCCGTGGTCAGCCCGGCTTCGCCGATGACGTACGCCGTGCCGCCCGGGCGCTGGTCGTCGAGGAACTGCGCGGTCGCCAGCGCCGACGTCCAGATGGCCTCCTCGGGCAGCTCCAGCCCGGTGCGCGCCAGCCGGGCGGCGAGGTCGCGCCGGGTGTAGATGGAGTTGTTGGTGAGCACCAGGAAGCGGCGCTCACGGTCGACGAGGCGGCGTAGGAAATCCGCGGCTCCGGGAATGGCGCGGTCCTCGTGTACGAGGACGCCGTCCATGTCGGTCAGCCAGCACTCGATCTCACGGTCGCTCACGAGTCCACTCTAGGGTGTCGCCGGTTCGCGCCCGGACGGCCGGACAGATCGGGTAATGTCGCCGGGGTTTGACCGATCACGACACCCCCTTCATTGGAGTACCTGGAGATGACTCGTTCCACCCGGTCCGCCTCGCTGCTCGGCGCGGCGGCCGCCCTCGTCCTCGGCCTGACCGCCTGTAGCAGCGGCGGCGACTCGGAGTACTGCGACCTGCTCCGCAGCGCCGAGGAGGACACCTCGCTGGCCGATGCCGACCCCACCGACGCGGAGGCCATGGAGGAGTTCTCCAGCCGCATCCAGGAGATCGTCGACGCCGCCCCCGATGACGTCAAGGGCGACTGGGAGACCTTCCAGTCGGCCATGGACGCCGTGAGCGACCCCGAGGCGGCGGCCGAGCAGGACCCCGAGGCCGCACTGACCGCCACGGAGAACATCAGCCAGCACGCTCAGGACGAGTGCGACATCGAGATGGGCTGAGCACAGCCCAGCACGCGGAACGGCCCCGGAGCACGGATGCTCCGGGGCCGTTTCGTGTGGGACGTCGTTACGACGTCTTCTCGCGCTTGCTCGCCGCGGCCGTCCCGCTGGCGGCGCCCGCGCCGACCGGCGTGGCCACCTCGGCCAGCTCGGACTTCGGGCTGCCGGCGAACGTGAACGCCGCGTCGGCGCCCTCGCCCTCGACGTCGACCAGGACGAGCTCGCCCGCCTTCAGGTCGCCGAAGAGGATCTTCTCGGACAGGGTGTCCTCGATCTCGCGCTGGATGGTCCGGCGCAGCGGCCGGGCGCCCAGCACGGGATCGAAGCCCTTCTTCGACAGCAGTTCCTTCGCGGCCTGGGTGAGCTCCAGCCCCATGTCCTTGTCGCGCAGCCGCTCGTCCAGCTCGGCGATCCGCAGGTCGACGATGCGCAGCACCTCGTCCTGGGTCAGCTGGTGGAACACGACGATGTCGTCGACACGGTTGAGGAACTCGGGCCGGAAGTGCTGCTTGAGCTCCTCGGTGACCTTCGCCTTCATGCGGTCGTAGCTGCCGGTGGTGTCGTCGGCGGCGGAGAAGCCGAGGTTGACGCCCTTGGCGATGTCGCGGGTCCCCAGGTTCGTGGTCATGATGATCACGGTGTTCTTGAAGTCCACGACCCGGCCCTGTGCGTCGGTGAGCCGGCCGTCCTCGAGCACCTGCAACAGTGAGTTGAAGATGTCGGGGTGGGCCTTCTCGACCTCGTCGAAGAGCACGACGGAGAACGGACGCCGGCGCACCTTCTCAGTCAGCTGGCCGCCCTCTTCGTACCCGACGTAGCCGGGCGGGGAGCCGAACAGCCGCGAGACGGTGTGCTTCTCGGAGAACTCGCTCATGTCCAGCTGGATGAGCGCGGACTCGTCGCCGAAGAGGAACTCGGCCAGCGTCTTGGACAGCTCGGTCTTACCGACGCCGGACGGACCGGCGAAGATGAACGAGCCACCGGGACGCTTCGGGTCCTTCAGGCCGGCGCGAGTACGGCGGATCGACTTGGACAGCGCCGAGATGGCGTCCTCCTGGCCGATGATCCGCTTGTGCAGCTCTTCCTCCATGTGGAGCAGGCGCGAGGTCTCTTCCTCGGTGAGCTTGAACACCGGGATGCCGGTGGAGAACGCCAGCACCTCCGCGATCAGCTCGTCGTCGACCTCGGCGACGACGTCGAGGTCGCCGGCCTTCCACTGCTTCTCGCGCTCGATCTTCTGCGCGATGAGCTGCTTCTCCTTGTCGCGCAGCGACGCCGCCTTCTCGAAGTCCTGCGAGTCGATCGCGGACTCCTTCTCGCGGCGGACCTCGGCGATGCGCTCGTCGAACTCGCGCAGGTCCGGCGGCGCCGTCATGCGACGGATGCGCAGCCGGGCACCGGCCTCGTCGATGAGGTCGATCGCCTTGTCGGGCAGGTACCGGTCGGAGATGTAGCGGTCGGCCAGCTGTGCCGCCGCCACCAGCGCGCCGTCGGTGATGGACACCCGGTGGTGCGCCTCGTAGCGGTCGCGCAGACCCTTGAGGATCTCGATGGTGTGGGCCAGCGTGGGCTCCTGCACCTGGATGGGCTGGAACCGGCGCTCGAGAGCGGCGTCCTTCTCGACGTACTTGCGGTACTCGTCGAGCGTGGTGGCGCCGATGGTCTGCAGCTCACCCCGGGCCAGCATGGGCTTGAGGATGGACGCGGCGTCGATGGCCCCCTCGGCGGCACCCGCACCGACGAGCGTGTGGATCTCGTCGATGAACAGGATGATGTCGCCGCGGGTGCGGATCTCCTTCAGGACCTTCTTCAGCCGCTCCTCGAAGTCACCGCGGTAGCGGGAGCCCGCCACCAGGGCGCCGAGGTCGAGCGTGTAGACGTGCCGGTCCTTCAGCGTCTCGGGCACCTCGCCCTTGACGATGGCCTGCGACAGCCCCTCGACGACGGCGGTCTTGCCGACGCCGGGCTCGCCGATGAGCACGGGGTTGTTCTTGGTGCGGCGGGACAGCACCTGCATGACCCGCTCGATCTCCTTCTCGCGGCCGATGACCGGGTCGAGCTTGCCCTCGCGGGCGGCCTGGGTCAGGTTGCGGCCGAACTGGTCGAGAACGAGCGAGCTGGACGGCGCCTCGCCCTGCGGGCCGGCACCGGCGGTGGCCGCCTCCTTGCCGCCCTGGTAACCGGACAGCAGCTGGATGACCTGCTGGCGGACGCGGTTGAGGTCGGCGCCGAGCTTCACCAGCACCTGGGCGGCGACGCCCTCGCCCTCGCGGATGAGGCCGAGCAGGATGTGCTCGGTGCCGATGTAGTTGTGGCCGAGCTGCAGCGCCTCGCGCAGGCTCAGCTCCAGCACCTTCTTGGCCCGCGGCGTGAACGGGATGTGCCCGCTGGGCGCCTGCTGGCCCTGGCCGATGATCTCTTCGACCTGTTGACGCACGGCCTCGAGCGAGATGCCGAGACTCTCGAGCGCCTTCGCCGCCACACCCTCGCCCTCGTGGATGAGGCCCAGCAGGATGTGCTCGGTGCCGATGTAGTTGTGGTTGAGCATCCTGGCCTCTTCCTGGGCCAGGACGACAACGCGCCTCGCGCGGTCGGTGAACCTCTCGAACATCAGTGGCGCTCCTTGCCGAGCGGTCGGCTGTGGAGACGGGGACTCCACATCTGACCATTCGATGCTATATCCGCCGGCCGCCTCTCTCTCCGCGGTGCTCTTGGAACGAGACGATGGCGGCGGATCCTTCGTACTTACTGTGCCTGCAAGAACACCACGCCGGGTACCCGATGTTCCACTCGATGAGCCTGTTGGCCCCGGAGTTCGCTGCGGGCGAAGTTCCGTAGAGTGGCCGGATGCGCCGCGCGGTGGTCTCCCTCGCCGTGGTGGCGGCCTTGGCGGGCGGCTGCGGAGGCGCTCCCGCGCCGGGGGCGAGCCGGACCCCGTCGGCGCCGGAACCGTCCACCACCGTCGCCCAGGCGGGCCCGGCCGAGCCGGAACCGGCCGGGTCGTGGGACGAGCTGCGCGGCCGCCTGACGGCGCTGGACGCCGACGTCGGCATGGTGGCGGCACGGGTCACCGACGACGGCGGCTGCGAGCCGGTGGCGGAGCTCGACCCCGCCACTGCGCGGCCCATGGCGTCGATCTTCAAGCTGTACGTCCTCGGTGCCGTCGCTGCCGCCGTCGACGCCGGTGAGCTGGCCTGGACCGACCAGCTGACCGTCAGCGGCGCGGTGCGCAGCCTGCCCTCCGGCGAGCTGCAGGACGCACCCGACGGCACGCGGGTGACAGTGCGCGAGGCGGCCGCCGCGATGATCGCGATCAGTGACAACACCGCGGCGGAGCTGCTGATCGACCGCGTCGGGCGGAGCGCCGTCGAGGACGCGATGAGGACGCTGGGGCACACGCGGCCGGACCTCAACCGCCCGTTCCTCACCACGCGCGAGTTCTTCACCGTCGGCTGGGGCCGGCCGTCGCTGCGCGCCGACTGGGCGCGGGCGGGCGCGGCGGCGCGGGCCCGGATCCTGGCGGCGCTGCCGCCCGGTCCGCTGCGGGTGACCGGCCGCGACATCGTCGACCCCGCGTGGGACTCGGGGGTCGACTGGTTCGGTTCCGCCCTGGACGTGTGCGCGGCGCAGGCGGCGCTGCACGTAGGCCGGTCGGACCCCGCGCTGCGGTCGGTGCTCGGCCGGAACCGGGGCGTGACGATCGACGGCGACGAGTGGCCGTACGTCAGCTTCAAGGGCGGCAGCGCGCCCGGCGTGGTGACGGCGTCGTGGTACGGCGAGCGCGCCGACGGTGAGCGGTATGTCTTCGTCATGCAGGCCGCGGCGGCCGATGCCGCCGCGGTGGCCGATCACGACGCGTTCTTCGCGCTCGGCGCTGAGGCGTTCGAGCTGCTAGCGGCCGATCACCAGGGGCCGTAGGGCCCGTCGTGGGTGTTGCCGTTCCGGCGGCCGCCGCCGTACTGCCGCACCGCCGGCCGCACGTCGACGAGGTAGACCGCGGCGCCTACCACACCCAGCAGGTTCACGAAGAACAGCGGCGTGGGGAACAGCGCGATCTCGACCAGCAGCGCGACACCGAGGATCGCGAGCCAGATCGGCTTGGTCCACTTGCCCGCGGCCGGGAACGCCTGCGTGGGGACCCGGAGCGCGTCGAAGAAGGCGTACCCCTTCAGCCCCAGAGCGCCGATGCCCAGGAGGATCAGGATCCAGGACTGGAAATCCCCGAACATGTTCACCCGCCCCACTGTACGTGATCGGCAGCGGGCTCAGCACTGCCGAACCGCCGCCGATCACGGCCGGACTCCCAGGTCAGCGCTTGGTCTTCCGGTCGTCGGCGGCCTTGCCGGTGAGCTGGGCGACGTCGTCGGCGGCGTCGGCCACCCGGCCGCGCACGTTCGCGACGGCGTTCTCGACGACCGGGCCGTACTCCTCGCGGAGCTTGGTGACGACGCCCTCGCCGCGGGTGGCGAAGCTCTCGTACGCCTTGCCGGCCTCGCGACCGGCGTCGGCCAGCAGCTCGCGCACCTTCTGCGGCAGGTCGGCGGCCTTCGCCTGAGCCGACAGCAGCAGGTCCGGCAGGCCGGCACGGAACGCCCGGACGTCGGCGGGCAGCTCGGCGAAGCGGGTGCGGAACTCGGCGCGCAGCTTCTCGTCGTTGACGGCCTCGGTGACCTTGGCCGGCAGCTCGCGCAGCGCGGCCACGGCGGCGTCGGCCGCGCCGGCGGCGGCGTAGAGCGGCCTGCGGTCGTGAGTGGGGCTGGTGGTGGTCTCGGTGGTCATGGGGTTCACCCTTCTTTCTCGGTACCGCGCCGCGCGGCGTTGGCCGCCCGGAACGACGCGTACACGTCGAGCAGCGCGCGCTTCTGCTGCTCGTCGAGGCCCGGGTCGGCCAGGACGGCGTCCTCGACGCTGTGGTCGCCGCTGGGTTCGTCCAGCAGCCCGGCCCGGACGTAGAGCGCCTCGGAGGAGATCCGCAGCGCCTTCGCGATCTGCTGGAGCACCTCGGCCGACGGCTTGCGCAGGCCGCGCTCGATCTGGCTCAGGTAGGGGTTGCTGACGCCGGCGAGGTCGGCGAGCTGCCGCAGCGAGAGCTGCGCGGTGCGCCGCTGCTCGCGGAGGAACTCACCGATCCCGGCCTTCGTCATACCGACGACGATAGCTAACTATTGCAAGCATTTGCAAACGTCGGTTAGCGTCACCGGCACTTCGCGTCGCCGAGGACCGCTTGACCCGCTGCGACCAAGCACGGTCAGCTATCAGGGGACGGGGGCAGAGCGGGAACGCCTTGACGTTCTGTACCCGCTTCGCTCTGTTTTGTCGGGCTGTGGAGAGCGATGATCATCAACGATCACCTACATCACGAGGATTACCTGAGCATCACCATGACTGTAGGGGTGTTGACGCTGGGGTAATCCTCGTGATGGCTCCGGAATCACGGTGAAATCTCACCACGTGGACACCCAGCGACACCAAACTCACACCGAAACGGGCCCAGAGGCCTGGCGCCGTCGCCACATTGCCCCCGTCCCCCTGATAGCTGCCCGTTCTGAGCCGCGGGCGCGCGGGTCAAGCGGTCATCGCCGGCGCGAAGCGCCCAACAGTCCGCTTGAGGCGCGCGCCCGCGGCCAAGACAATCGGGCAGCAGGGGACGGCCAACGCCCAGCGAACCAAGCGAACCCTCAGTGCGACGACGGAACGACCGGCAGACCGTCCTCCAGCTCGGCGAGCGTGAGCAGCACGAGCGACGACGTCCAGGCGAGGGGGGCGACGGAGGCCGGGGTGGCTTCGGCGTCGACCTTCTCGGGGAGCGAGCCGAGTGGCGTGCGGTAGCTGTCGAGGAACGTGAGCAGGCGGTCGGCGTCCTCGCGGTCGCCGTTGCCGGCCAGCGCGAGCGCCAGCAGGGCGGTCTCCGGCGTCCACGCGACGTCGACGTCCTTGCGCCACGCCTCGCCCGGGCGGTGGCCGCCGTTGGGCACCCGCAGCGCCAGCTCCGTCGCCCGCACGGCCTCGCTGACCTCGGGCGTCGACGGCGCGAACGGCGGGGCGAGGAACGTGACGGCGGCGTCGGCGCCACCGTCGGGCAGGGTGCGCGGGTAGCCGTGCGCGCCGAACTCGCGCTCGATGGCGTCGTCGAGGCGGCGGGCGGCGTTGCTCCAGACGAACGGGTCCTCGACCCCGATGAGCGGGGCCAGCGCGAGCGCCGACCGCAGGCCGAGCGACAGCGGCGCCGCCACCCCGAGCGTCAGCTCCGTCTCCTCCTTCTCCCAGTAGTCCGACGACGGTTCCGGCAGGCCGTCGTCGCCCAGGGAGCGGACGATCGCATTGGCGGACGCGATGACGGCCGGGCGCAGCTCCTCCAGCACCGAGGACGCGGCCTCGCGCTCGGCTGTCTGCGAGACCAGCCAGACCGCCCACAGCACCCAGCCCGTGCTGTCGAGCTGCTTGGGACGATCGTCGGGCGGGCCGGACCCGTCGGCCAGGTAGCGCGCCTCCCACTCGCCGTCGGCGGGGGCCACCCGGGCGAGGAAGCCGAGCACGTCGGCGGCCTCGTCGTCGTGCCCGGTGACGGCGTACGCGGCGGCCGCGAACGAGGCGTCGCGGGGCCAGACGTGCCGCCAGGCGGTGACCGGGGCGGCCATCAGGGCGCCGGTCGGCGACGTCAGCGCGCGCAGGTCGAGCAGCGCCCGCTCGGCCATCGCGTGGTACCGGGTGCCGTGGCCGGGAATGACGCCGCCGGCCAGCCAGCGGCAATCGTCGTCGATGCGGGCCGTGACGGCGGGGTCGGCACGGTCCTCGGAGCTGAGCACGCTGGTGCCGGGCACGAACGCGGCCTCGGAGCCGGCCGGCACGGTGGCCACGGCGCCGCCGGGCTCGACCATGACGCCGTCGGCCCGGAGAGGGAGGACGGTCCCGCGCGACGGGGCCATGCTGAGTGCGGCGATGACGAGGATCACCGCCGGGAGCCCGATGCGCCACCCGAGGCGGCGGGACGATCGCACGAGACCAGCGTACGTGGTCCATACCATTCCAGCGTTCCCCGCCAGGTCACGGTTCGGTCGCCGTTCGTTCGCCCGCCGTTGCCGTCCCGTCGCGTCGTCCGGGAGGGAGGATGGGCGGGTGACCGCACCGGACTCGCGCCTCTCTCGCCGCCTGGGCACCGGCGACGCCGTCGCCGTCGGCCTCGGCGCGATGATCGGCACCGGCGTCTTCGTCGCCTGGCAGCCGGCGGCGTCGGCGGCGGGCGCCTGGCTGCTCGCCGGGCTGGCGATCGCCGCGTTCGTCGCCTTCTGCAACGCGACGTCGACCGCCCAGCTGGCCGCCGTCCACCCGCAGGCCGGCGGCGCTTACCACTTCGGCCGGCTGCGGCTGGGCGAGGCGTGGGGCGCGCTCGCGGGGCACGCGTTCGTGCTGGGCAAGTCGGCGTCGTGCGCGACGGCGGCGCTCGCGGTGGGCGCGTACCTGTGGCCGGAACGGGCCGTGCCGGTGGCGCTGGCGGCGGTCATGGTGGTGACGGCGGTCAACCTCGCCGGGGTGACGAAGACGGCGCGGGTCGGGGCGGTGCTGGTGGCCGTCGTCGCCGCGGTGCTAATGGTGGTCGTGGTGACGGGGCTGAGCGGCGCGGGCGTCGCCGCGGACTGGTCGTCCGGGCCGTCGTCGGCCGGGCCGCTGGGTGTGCTCGGCTCGGCCGCCGTCCTGTTCTACGCGTTCGCCGGGTACGCGCGGATCACGACGCTGGGCGAGGAGGTCCGCGACCCGGCGGCGATCCCGCGGGCGGTCGTGGTATCGCTGACGGCGACGCTGCTGCTCTACGCCGTGGTCGGGCTGGCGGTACTGCTGGTGCTCGGCGCGCCCGGCACCGCGGCGTCGTCGCAGCCGCTGCGCGACGTGGCCGCGGCGGCGGGCGCCGGGTGGCTGGAACCGGTCGTGGCCGCGGGAGCTGCGGTGGCGGCGCTGGGTGCGCTGCTCTCCCTGCAGGCGGGGGTGGGACGGACGGCGTTCGCGATGGCCTCGTCCGGCGACCTGCCTCGCGCACTGGCGGCCGTGCATCCGCGGCGCCGCGTCCCGCACCGTGCCGAGCTGGCCTCCGCGGTGGTGACGGTGCTGTTCGTGCTGATCGGCGACCTCGCGACGACGCTCGCGGCGAGCGCGTTCGCGGTGCTCGTATACTACGCCGTCGCGAACGCCTCGGCGTGGCGGCTGGGACCGGAGGAACGGCGCTGGCCGCGCTGGCTGTCGGCGGCCGGGCTGGTCGCGTGCGTGCTGCTCGCGGTGTCGCTGCCGTGGGAGACCGTCCTCCTCGGCGCCGCCGTTCTCGCCGCGGTGATGCTGCTACGAGCGGCCGCGCTGAAGCGTGGGGCGCGATCAGCGCAGGGCTGACCGGATCTCGCCGACGCGGACGCCGCCGCCGAGGACGGGTGCCGCGGCGAGCTCGTCGAGCACCGGCGCGTCCACGCCCAGCCGCTTCAGCGCGGCGACCAGGACGACCATCCGCGCGCGCTGACCTCCGTCGTCGATCTTGACGGCGACGGCGCGGCCGTCGTCGAGCGCGGCGGCGATGACGGCTTCGGCGCCGGCCTTGGCGAACAGGCCGGGGACGCCGCGGATCAGCTGCGCCTCGTCGCGGGTGGTGCCGCTGGTGTACTCGGGGTGCTTCTGGATCGCCTCGGCCACCCGCCGCTCCGGCGTCCCCGACGGCGCCAGCGCGAGCGAGCGGAACAGTCGCGCCAGCCCGACGAGGGGCATCGCGAACAGCGGCGCGCCGCAGCCGTCGACGCCGGTGTGGGCCACGGGCGCGCCGGCCAGCTCACCGACGGTGTCGCGGATCGCCGTCTGCAGCGGGTGCGCGGGGTCCAGGTAGCCCTCCGTCGGCCAGGAGTTCACGACGCAGGTGAGCAGCATGGCGGCGTGCTTGCCGGAGCAGTCGGCGGTGAGCGACGACGGCTCGCCGCCCTTGCGCACGTAGTCGGCCATCGTGTCGGCGTCGATCGGGTAGCCCGGCGTGTTCCGCAGCGCCGACTCGTCCAGGCCCGCCAGCTCGAGAATGCGCCGGACGCCCTCGAGGTGGATCGGCTCGCCGGAGTGGCTGGCGGCCGCGAGCGCGAGCAGCTCGCCGTCCAGCGGCAGACCGAGCCGGAGCATCGCGGCCGCCTGGGCCGGCTTGTTCGACGAGCGCGGGTACATGGGAGCCTCGGCGGCCCCGGCGGCGAAGGCCACCGACCCGTCGGCGGCCAGCGCGGCCACCGAGCCTCGGTGCCGGGACTCCACCAGCCCCGATCGGACCACCTCAGCCACCAGGACGGCGTCGCCCGCGTGCATGTCGCTCCTCGTGTTCTCGCCGCGTTTCGGTGCGACGATCCTGTCACGAGCAGCCAGCCGCCCCGCCCTCAGCTGGTGAAGCCCCCGTCCACCAGCACCGACGTCCCGGTGATGTAGCGGCCGTCGTCACCGGCGAGGTGCGCGACGGCGCGGTCTTGCTCATCGCGTACAGCCGGTGCGGTCGAACTCGTCGGCGCCGAGCTCGTCGATCGGCCCGGCGGAGTACAGGGCGGCGTTGTTGACCAGGGCCACCCGGCCGGTCGGGGGAAGCGATGTGTTCATGCCGTCGATCCTCCGGTTCGGCGCGGAGGGCTGCTGGCGGCGAACGGCCGCCGCGTTCGTGCGACGATGCGGGGCATGCGAGCGGTCGTGCAGCGGGTGACGTCGGCGTCGGTCTCCGTCGATGGGAAGGCCGTCGGCCGGATCGAGCCGGACGGGCAGGGCCTGCTGGTCCTGGTCGGGGTGACGCACGACGACGGCGCCGACGGCGCGGCCAAGCTGGCCCGCAAGGTGTGGGGGCTGCGGATCCTGGACGACGAACGGTCGGCGTCCGACGTGGGCGCGCCGATCCTCGTCGTGAGCCAGTTCACGCTCTACGCCGACACCGCGAAGGGCCGCCGCCCGTCATGGGGCGCCGCCGCGCCGGGGCCGGTGTCCGAGCCGCTCGTCGCCGCGTTCGTCGCGGCGCTGCGCGGGCTCGGCGCGCACGTCGAGACCGGCGTCTTCGGCGCCGACATGAAGGTCAGCCTGGTCAACGACGGCCCGGTGACCCTGATCCTCGACGCCTGAGCGCGTCGCCGACGGAGGGAGCTCCATGATCATCGTGACCGGTGGCAGCGGCCAGGCCGGCCGGGCCTGCGTCGCCGACCTGACGGCGCACGGCTACGACGTCGTCTCGGTGGACCTCGCGCCGCCCGCCGACCCGTCGGTCCGGCACAGCCGCGTCGACCTCACCGACTACGGGCAGACGGTGGCGGCGTTCGCCGGCATCGACGACCGCGTCGACGGTGTCACCGGCATCGTGCACCTGGCCGCGATCCGGGCGCCGGGGCTCGCGCCGAACCCCGTCACGTTCTCCGTCAACACGCTGAGCACCTACAACGTGTTCGAGGCGGCCCGGCAGCTGAACATCAAGAACCTCGTGTGGGCGTCCAGCGAGACGGTGCTCGGCCTGCCGTTCGACACCCCGCCGCCCTACGTGCCCGTCGACGAGGAGTACCCGGGCCGGCCCGAGACGGCGTACTCGCTGTCCAAGCTCGTGGGCGAGACGATGGCGGAGCAGTTCTGCCGGTGGGACCCCGAGCGGAAGATCATCGGGCTGCGGCTGTCGAACGTCATGGACCCCGAGGACTACGCGCGGTTCGCCGCGTTCCAGGACGACCCGCTGGCACGCAAGTGGAACCTGTGGGGCTACATCGACGCCCGCGACGCCGCCCAGGCGATCCGGCTGGCGCTGGAGGCGCCGCTGACCGGCGCCGACGTGTTCGTCATCGCCAACGCCGACACCGTCATGGAGCGGCCGAACGGCGAGCTGCTGGACGAGGTCTTCCCCGGCGTGGAGCGGCGCCGCGACGTCGGCGTGCACGACACACTGCTGGCCATCGACAAGGCCCGCCGCGTGCTGGGCTACGAACCCCGCTACAGCTGGCGCACCGCCTGAGCGGCTAGCGCAGCTGGGCCCGCACGTGCAGGCCGGCCTCGGGGTCGACGACGACCTCCTGCGCGGCGGCCACCCCGCCGGCCAGGAGCTGTGCGTCGACCGGGGTGTTCCGCTTGACCACGGCGAGGGCGATGGGGCCCAGCTCGTGGTGGCGGGCGGCCGATCCGACGGTGCCGACGGCACGGCCGTCGAGCTCGACGGGGGCGCCGTGCTCGGGCAGCGTGTCGACGGAGCCGTCGAGGTGCAGCAGCACGAGCCGGCGCGGCGGCCGGCCCAGCGTGTGCACCCGGGCGACGGTCTCCTGGCCGCGGTAGCAGCCCTTGTCGAGGTGGACGGCGGTGCCGATCCAGCCGACCTCGTGCGGGATGGTGCGGTCGTCGGTGTCGAGGCCCTGGCGCGGCTCGCGCGCCTCGATGCGCAACGCCTCGTACGCCCACACGCCGGCCGGGGCGGTGACGTACGCGGCGAGCTCGGCGCGCGGGACGAACACGTCGCGGCCGCGCTCGGTGACCCGGCTCAGGTGCCGCGCCGGCTGCGTCACCGGCTCCCACACGACGGCGTACTCGTCGGTGACGTCGGTGATCTCGACCTGGGACCAGAACGTCATCTTCTCGAGGTAGTCGCGCAGCGGCTCGGCGGAGGACCGCTCGACGTGGAACCAGAACGCCTCGCCGTCGTCGACGCCGTACAGCGCGTGCTCGACCCGGCCGTTCGCGTCGAGGACCAGCGCGGACGTGGCCCGGTGCGGCTCGAGCCGCTCGACGTGCTGGGTGATCAGCTGGTGCAGCCAGGTGAGGCGGTCGGGGCCGCCGACCCGCAGGACGCCCCGGTGGGAGAGGTCGACCGCGCCCTCGCCGGCGACGAGACGGCGCTGCTCGCGGAACGGGTCGCCGTAGTGCGCGGCGACGCCCTCGTCGGGCTCGGTGGCCGCGACGGCTCCGGGGGTGTCCAGCAGCGGGCTGCGGTAAACGTCCATGTCTCTATCGAACACCCGGCGAAGCCGGATCAATCCCTGGCTTCCGTTGCTCCGGTCACCCGCTTCAGCTCCGCCGACAGGTGCGGCTGCAGCTCGTGCCCCATGGCCGACATCTCGTAGACGTACATGAGCGCGCCGTTGACCAGCCCGTAGAGCCGGTGGCCGGTGCGGTAGTCCTTCGCCGTCTCGGTCTTCAGCACGCCGCGGGTGGCCAGCTCGACCCGGGCCGGCTCGGTCTGCCCGAGGTAGATCTCGACGAACCCGGTCGGGTGCGTGAGCAGCACCTCGATCTCGCCGTTGTCCTGCGGCCGCCAGTAGCCGGTCTCGCGCGCCGCCGGCCGCACCAGGTTGCCGTCGTCGTCGAGGATCCAGCTGCGGCTGCGGTAGGAGAGGAACGGTTTGTCCGGCACGTAGGTGAACTCGACCTCCTGGCCGAACCGGAACGCCTCGATGGTGGGGTAGTCGCCGAGGCCGGCGCCCTCCCAGCGGCCGAGCAGCCAGGCGATCGGCAGGCAGGCCGGGTGGAGGTCGTCGGGGATCTCGATCAAGCCTGACCCTTGAACAGCTTGTAGACCACCAGCAGGCCCATCAGGCCGGCGGCGACCGTGACCAGGACGAGGATGCTGGTGAAGACGAGTTCGAGCACGGTGCGGAGTCTATCCGGTCGCCGCGGCCGGCCCACAGCCACGTCATACTTGAGTCATGTCGACTCAACTCTTGGACGGGTGGTGGCGCGACTACGCGGTGCTGGCCCTGCGGCTGGGCCGGCGCCTCGAGGAGTCCGGCGCGGGCCCCGGGCTGATCTACACCGGGCCGGAGGAGTGGCGGACCGCGGTCGCGGCGGAGGATCCGGTCGCAGCCGGCCGGCTGGCCGACGATGCCGGCGCACTGCGCGAGACCGTGCCGGTGGACGGCGTCCGGGCCGAGCGGCTGCGCGCCACGCTGACGGCGATCGAGGCGGTCGCCCGCGGGCTGGACGGGGTCACGATGCCGTTCGCGGAGTACGCCGGCCGCTGCCTGGGCGTGCCCGTGGCGCCCGAGCCTGACGACACGTTCGCGGCCGCCCACGACCGCTTGGCCGGCGCGCTGCCGCCGGGGCCGGGATCGCTGGCGGAGCGATGGCACGCCTGGCAGCGGGCGCACCAGCTGCCGGACGAGCGGGTGGCGGAGTGCGCCGAGGCCGCCGTCGCCGAGTGCGTCGCCCGCACCCGGACGCTCGCCGCGCTGCCGGAGGTCGTCGAGATCGACGTCCGGCAGGAGCCGGGCCCGAACCGCGGCCACCACGCCGGCGGCGGCCGGGGCACGCTGTATCTCGCCGCCGGTCAGCCGTTCAACGGCGCCGACCTGCTGTACGTCGTCGCCCACGAGACCTTCCCGGGCCACATCGCCGAGTCGATGCTCACCTACGGCGACACCGCGGCCGAGCCCGAGCGGGCGGTCCGGCCGCTGCTGTCGCCGGCGTTCGTGGTCAGCGAGGGCATCGGCCTGCACGCCCAGGAGATCGCCTTCCCGGGCGACGAGGCGCAGCGCTGGCTCGCCCATCACGTCCTGGACGGCGCCGTCGCCGGCGAGCTCGCCGCGATCCACGAGGCCCGGACGGCCTTGTGGGGCGCGTGGGGCAACGCCGCGCTCCTGGCGGCCGAGGGCCGGCCGGACGACGAGGTGGCCGGCTACCTCACCCGCTGGGCGCTGCTCACCGAGGCCGAGACCGCCTGGGCCGTCGCGTACCTGCGTTCGCCCGGCGCGGGCGTCTACGTGCAGGGCTACTTCCAGGGCTGGAAGCTGGTGCGCGGGTGGCTCGATGCGGACGCGGACGGCCGGCGGGCGCGGTTCGCCCGGCTGCTGACCGAGCCGCTCTTCCCGGCCGAGCTGCGCTACTGAGGCGGCAGCAGGTCCATCGCCGCCGTCCCGCTGGGGAACTCGACCGGGAGCGACACGTGCTCGTGGGTGATCGACCACGCGCCGCCGGTCCGGCGGAGGGCATCGCTCGCCCGCACCCAGTAGCCGACCTCGCGCCCGGTGGCCAGCGTGCCGCTGGTGCGGATCAGCATGTGCACGGCGGCGACGTCACCGCCGGCCTCGACGTGCAGGTCGCTGACCTCCTGGCCGATCGGGCCGTCCCAGCGGCCGAACCAGTCCGCGAACCGGGCCCGCAACGCGTCGGCGCCGGCGTACAGCAGCGGCGGCACGAGGTCGAAGTAGACGATGTCGTCGGCGTAGAACGACATGAGCCGCTCCAGGTCCTTGGAGCGGATGGCGTCCGAGCGGTGCTCCAGCAGCGCGCTGATCTCCGTCATGGTGTCGGTCATACCCATCCGACGAGTCGGCGCCGCCGGATGTGAGGCCCGTAGGCTGGCGACCATGGAGCGACGTCTCGTGGTCAAGGTCACCGCCGGCTCCGACGCGCCGGAGCGGTGCTCGCAGGCGTTCACCGTCGCGACGACGGCGCTCGCGGCTGGTGCGACGGTCTCGCTATGGCTCACCGGCGAGTCGTCGTGGTTCGCCCTGCCCGGCAAGGCCGCCGAGTTCCAGCTGCCGCACGCGGCGCCGCTGCCGGATCTGCTGGACGCGCTCTTGGCCGGCGGGACGGTGACGCTGTGCACCCAGTGCGCCGCCCGCCGCGACATCGGCCCGGACGACGTCATCGACGGAGTCCGCATCGCCGGCGCCCCGACGTTCGTCGAGGAGATCATGGCCGACGGCGTCCAGGCCCTCGTCTACTGAGGGTGGAGCCCCACTGGCCGTCCCCCTGCTGCCCGTTCTTGGCAGCTATCAGGGGGACGGGGGCAGAGCGGGCACGACTCGCCGTTGGCGTGCCCGTTTCGCCCCGTTTATCGGAATGTAGACAGCGATGATCATCCAGGATCGCCTACATCACGAGGATTACCTGAGCATCAACACCCCTGCAGCCCTGGTGATGCTCAGGCAATCCTCGTGATGGCCCCGGAATCACGGTGAAATCTCACCAGGTGGACATCCAACGACACCAAACTCACACAGAAGCGCGGCCCGAACGCCGAACGCCGCGGCGTCGTCGCCACACTGCCCCCGTCCCCTTGATAGCTGCCCGTTCTTAGCCGCGGGCGCGCGGGTCAAGTCCAAGGCCCCCAACCACAGCCGAAGAGCACACAGTCGGAGGCCGCGGACTTGAGGCGCGCGCCCGCGGCCAAGACAATCGGGCAGCAGGGGGACGGGCCCAACGCAGCAGGGGGACGGGCCCAACGCAGCAGGGGACGGGGCCCAACGCCGCAAACGGGGCCGGCGAGTGCCGGCCCCGTTCGTGCGAGATCGATCAGCTGACGTAGACGTCGACGTCGGTGACGCCGACGTCGGCGACGACCGAGCGGTCGACCGTCGCGGCCCCCGGCGCCAGGGTGCGCAGCGTCCACGTGCCGGGCGCGGCGAAGAACCGGAACTGGCCGGTGGCGCTGGTCGGGACCTCGGCGGTGAACTCGCCGGTCGCGTCCAGCAGCCGCACGTACGCGCCCGCCAGGGGCGCGTCATCGCGGTGGACGACGCCCTGGATGACGGTCTCCTTGGTGGTGTCGACGCCGTCGAGCGAGACGCCGCCGGTGGTGGCTCCGCACATGAGATCACGCCGTCCCGGGCTCGTCGCCGGTCGCGACCGGCACGCCGACCAGCGAGCCGTACTCGGTCCACGAGCCGTCGTAGTTCTTGACGTTCTGGATGCCGAGGATCTCGCGCAGCACGAACCAGGTGTGCGACGAGCGCTCGCCGATGCGGCAGTAGGCGATGGTGTCCTTGCCGAAGTCGACGCCGGCCTCGCCGTAGAGCGCCCGCAGCTCGTCGTCGGAGCGGAAGGTGCCGTCGTCGTTGGCCGCCTTGCTCCACGGGACGTTGGCCGCGGTCGGGATGTGGCCCGGAACCTGCGACACCTCCTGCGGCAGGTGGGCCGGGGCGAGCAGCCGGCCGGCGTACTCGTCGGGCGAGCGGACGTCGACCAGGTTCTGGCTGCCGATGGCGGCGACGACCTCGTCGCGGAAGGCGCGGATGGAGTTGTCGGGGTCCTTCGCGGTGTAGGTGGTGGCCTCGCGGGTCGGTACGGCGTCGACCAGCTCGCGGCTCTCCAGCTCCCAGATCTTCCGGCCGCCGTCGAGCAGGCGGACGTCCTCGTGGCCGTAGACCTTGAAGTACCAGTAGGCGTACGCGGCGAACCAGTTGTTGTTGCCGCCGTAGAGCACGACGGTGTCGTCGTTGGAGATGCCGAGACCGCCGAGCAGCGCCTCGAACTGCTCCTTGTTCACGAAGTCGCGGCGGACCGGGTCACGCAGGTCGGTCGACCAGTTGACCTTCACCGCGCCGCGGATGTGGTTCTTGTCGTAGGCGGCGGTGTCCTCGTCGACCTCGACGAGCACCACCTTCGGGTTGTCGAGGTTCTGCTCGACCCAGTCGGCCGAGACGAGGCTGGACTCGCGGCTCATGACGCGACCTCCGTGGTGTTGGGTTGGGATGGGAACAAACGCCGGTAGGCGAGGTAGATCTCACAGCCCAGGCAGAAGCCGAAGGCGGCGTTCAGGAAGGCCGCGGCCAGGGCGGCCGCGACGGCGACGTACGCGACGGCGGTCAGCCCGGCCGCGAAGGCGATGACGCCGGCGACGGCGAACACCAGCCCGACGGTCTGGGCGAACCGCGGCGGCGCGGCGTCCTCGAGCTCGCCGGGCGGACCGAGACGGGGCCGGACGAGCCGCGCGTACAGCACCCCGTACGGCGCCCGCGGCAGCCCGAGCAGCGCTCCGGCCGCGAACACCACGCCCTGGACGGCCAGCAGCCAGGCGCTGCCGGTGACCAGGACGAGCGCGAGGACGACGGTGGTGAGCGCGGCGGCGAACCGGGGACCTCGGGGGTCGATGCGAGTCGGCATGGTCCTCCTGACGTGGACGGAACGGGAGACGATCGTCAGGAACGGCGGCACGCCGGAAGGCGCGGATGCGAGAGACCGCGCGGCGGGGCCGTTCCCCGTCAGGGAAGACAGAGCATGGACGCGGCGCGACCGAAGTCGATGGCGCGGCGCTTCCAGAGCTCTGTGCGGAACATGTGACCGAGCGTACGGCGACAGCCCGCCGCCGTCACCGTCCGTATCAAATACCGAGATATGCCGTCTCGCGATCCGGCCAATTGTCCTTTTCCTTGTGGAACTCGCCGCTGCCTGAGACCTCGCGGTCGGCTTGGAGGCGGTCAGGCGGGAAGGGCGGGCAGCGCGGCCCGAACGTCGGCCAGGCGCGGTGCCCCCGTGGCCCGCCGGACGATGCGGCCGCTGCCGTCGAGCACCAGCGTGGTGGGCGTCCGCAGGATGTTCAGGCGGCGGACGAGGTCGAGGTGGTGCTCGGCGTCGATCTCGACGTGCACCACGCCGTCGGTGTCGGCCGCGACGTGCGCCAGCGTGGCACGCGCCGCCCGGCACGGCTGGCAGAACGCCGTCGAGAACTGCACCAGCGTGGCCCGTTCGCCCAGCGGCGCCCCGAGCTCCTCCGGTCCCAGCAGCTGCTCGTCCACCCGCGCCTCCACCACCCGGCCGTCGCGCGCCCGCCGCCACAGCCCGAACGCCGTGGCGGCCGCGAGCACGGCGACCACGACCACCAGTCCTGTCACATCGAGGACAACGCGCCCGCCGCGCCGGCGGATTCCCGCGGGTCTCAGCTGACGAAGATGCGGCCCAGCACGTAGGCGACGGGGGCGGCGGCGACGAACGGCAGGCTCACCCGGAGCGGCAGGAACGCGGCGGCGCCCCGCGGAACCGCCGCGACCTCGGCGCCGTCACCCGTGCCGGCCTCGGCCGCGGGGGCGCCGCCCACCCGCACCGCCACCGGCTCCGGCTGCGGCGTGAACTCGTCGGCCAGCCGGTCGACGGCGGCGAACGCGACGGCGGCCAGCAGCCCGGCGAAGGTGGCGACGACGACGGCACTGACGGCGGGCACGGCGTCGCCGACCCAGTCGGTGGTGAGCACCAGCGCGCCGGCGCCCAGCGCGGCGAGCAGCACGCCGATGAGCCGGCGCACCGCCCGCGACATCGGCAACGCCTCGGCGAGCCCGACCGCGCCGACGCCGAGCAGCGCCAGCCCCACCGGGTACTCGCCGTCGCCGGACTCGCGCAGCGCCAGCCAGGCCACCGGCAGCACCGCCAGCACGCACGCGGTGACCGCCACCGCCAGCGACGTGGTCAGCCCGGACCGCCCGTCGCGTCGCAACAACTGCACGACGATCGACGCCACCAGCGTGGGACCCAGCACCGCCGCCATGGGCGTGAGGTCGGAGCCGCCCTCGGCCCACGTCCACGCCAGCGCGCCGAGCCCGGCCACCAGCGCGATGCCGGCGGACCAGCGAGCCGCGCCGGCCCGGGCTGCGGCGACGCCGCCCAGCGTGAAGATCAGGATGACCAGGGCGAGGCCACCGGCCAGGAGCGTGCTCCCCGACGCCGATGCGAGCGCCAGCACGCCAGCGAGGGCGGCGACGGCCAGCGAGGCATGAACGGAGGGCACCTTTGAATGCTCGCAGACGCGGACCGCCCACCCACGCCGAAATGACAACAACTCCACAACAGTCCGGCTGCCCCTGAGGCACGGCGTGATCTCGATCTCGCCTCCTGGACGCCACCTCGTCTCCTACGGTATATGGCACATCGTTCTACGTTGACGGGCACACCGCACAGGACGTTCGAGAGGATCCACTGGACATGACGAACATTCGCGGCCGTATGGCGGCGCTTCTGGCCGTCGCCGCGGTCGCCCTGACGGCGTGCGGCGACGACTCCGAGCCGTCGGCGGACGAGACCAGCACCGAGGCACCGAGCGAAGTCCCGTCGGACGAGCCGTCCACCCCGGAGGAGACGGCCCCGCAGTTCAGCTGCCCGCCGGAGCTCAGCGGCTCGCTGCCCGAGGGCCTCGACCCGGACGACTGCTGGTCGTACCCCGACCTGGAACGCCCGGCGCTGGTCGACGGCACGGTCTTCGCCCTCGAGCCGGATGCCTCCGACCCCACGTCGGCACGGCGCATCGTCGCGCTGGACGCCGAGACCGGCGAGCGGCTGTGGAAGTCCGAGGTGCTGCCCGGTCCGGTGTCGGCGCTGCGGGCCGCCGAGGTCGACGGCGAGCCCGGCGTCGCCGTGGTGGTCACCGAGAACGACGCCGGCGACGCGCTCACCGAGGCGTCGACGGCGTGGGGCTACCTGGCCTGGCCGGCCGACGCCGGTGGCGACGAAGGGGGCGACGCCGGCAGCGCGGACCCGTCCTTCCCGGCCGCGGTGCACATCACCGTGCCGCAGGGCGAGAACCCGCACACCGAGGTGTTCTGGACCGATCAGGGCGTGCTGGCCGGCGACTTCCTCCTGAAGCCGGGGGCCACCGAGTTCGTCCCGGTCAACCGTGACCCGGAGCCGATGGTCGTCGGCCAGTACGACCTCGACGAGTACTTCGCGGGCGTCTCCGGTGACCTGCTGATCTCCTACGTCCGCGGCATCGCCTACGAGATCTCGGAGAACGGCGACACCTATGTCGGCTGGCTGGCCCGCACGTTCGACGGCGCCGAGGCCTGGAACACCGTCACGTCGACGCCGAACGAGGAGGACCTCCTGTTCGCCGAGGGCCCGAACCAGATGACGATGCTGGTCGGCCCGTACCTGCTGACCATCGCCGCGACGGACGAGAACGCCACCGCGTTCGAGGTCACCTGGCTGGACGCCGCCACGCACGAGCCGGCCACGCCGTCGGCCGCCGACCTCGTCGGCGTGGAACCGGTCATCGCCGACCCCGGCGGCCTGGGTGGCGCCGGCGCGCTGCTCTCCCCCGACGGACGGCGCCTGTTCGCGGGCTCGTCGAACGGGGCGCTGATCCTCGACGTCGAGGCCGGCACGGTCACCCCGGTCGCGACGGACTTCGCGATCCAGGGGTCCGCCATCGACGACTCGACGGTCTACGGCTCGACCGAGAACGGCACGCTGACCCTCGACCTCGCCAGCGCGCAGGCGACGGCGATCGACCCGCCGCGGCAGCCCTTCGACCTCGTCGACGGCGAGTACGGCGTCGCGATCATCGAAGGCGCGGTCGGCGAGCCGAACTACGTGGTCGGCGGCCGCCGCACCGACGCCGGCTGACGCTCGCGCGGGGACGGGCCCACCGCCACCCCCTCGTTGATCTTGGAGTTGTTCGGCATTCGCGGGGCGAAATGTCCGGTAGATGGCCGAACAACTCCAAGATCGACTTCGGCGCGGCCAGGGAGTCGGGACGGGGGCGTTCGCGGTCGTCAGCCGCCGGCGAAGGGCGGGAGCAACTCGATCGCCGACCCCTCGTGCAGGACGACGGCAGCGGGGTCGCGGGACCCGGCCGGGGTGCCGTCGACGACGACGGCGCAGATGTCGAGGACCGCGGCGAAGCGCGGGTTGTCGCGGTGCGCCGTGCGGGCAGCCGCCAGCGCCTCGGCGAGCGTGCCGGCGTCGACGACCTCCTCGGGGATGCCGGCCGCCGCGCGGATGGCCGCCCAGTACCGCAGCGTCACCTTCGCCATCAGGACATCATGCCCCGCACCGGCTCGGCGGCGACGGTGTGCTCGTCGAGCCAGGCGCCGATGCGGGTCACCAGCGACTCGGTGGCTCCGGCCTCGGCGTGCCCGAAGCCGCGCTCCAGCCAGAGGGTGGCGACGGGCGCCGCCGCGTGCACCTGCCAGGCGTGGTGCACCGGGAAGTAGTCGTCCTTGTCGCCGTGCACCACCAGCAGCGGCACGTCGAGCTCGGCGGCCGCCGCCCGCGCGTCGATGGGGTCGGGCGTGGACCAGCCGGCCGGCGAGACCCGGGTGCGGCGCAGCAGCCGCAGCAGCATGCGGCCGGGCTTGGTGAGGATGAGCCGCAGCAGTGTCCGCATGGCGGCGGTGCCGCGGTAGAACCACTCGCCCGGGACGCTGACGGCGGCCACCGCGCCGACGCCGCGGTGCAGCGCACCGTGGCGGATGGCGACCGCCGAGCCCAGCGAGAAGCCGAGCGTCGCGACCCGGCGGTAACCCAGGGCGTGGGCCCAGTTCACCGCCGCGTCCATGTCGAGCACCTCGCGCCAGCCCAGCGTCGAGTGCCCGCGCGACCGGCCGTGCCCGCGCAGGTCGAGCAGGACCACCGACGCGTGCTCGCTCAGCCAGCTCGCGATGCGCTTCATCTGCGGGCTGCGCGAGCTCTGCGTGAAGCCGTGCGCGACCACGACGGCGAGGTCGCCCGTGCGCCCGTCGCGCCGTGGGAAGTACCGGGCGTGCAGCAGCGTCCCGTCGGCCGCCTGCAGGCGGCGCGAGTGTCCGGAACGTTGCGGGCGTGCGTCCGGTCGGGGTGCGGTGACCGCCCCGGAAATGTGGAGGTCCGGCATATCAGCTATTCTCTCTCACCAAGGGACCTGGGCGACGACGCCTGCAGGTCCCTTCTGCGTTCACCGGCCCCCGGCCGAATGGAGGTCGCGACATGGCAACCATCGTCCTGCTGACCAACTCCCTGCAGCCCTCGGCCGAGGTGCTGCCGGCTCTCGGATTCCTGCTGCACGACGTCCGGGTGCTCCCGGCGGAGGCCTCCGCGCTGGTCGACGCGCCCACCGGTGACGTCGTCGCCGTCGACGCCCGCCGCGACCTCTCCCAGGCGCGCGGCCTCACCCGGCTCATCCGCACCACCGGCGTCGACGTCCCGCTGATGGCCATCGTCACCGAGGGCGGGCTGGCCGCCGTCACCGCCGAGTGGGGCATCGACGACGTCCTGCTCGACTCCGCCGGACCGGCCGAGGTCGAGGCGCGGCTGCGGCTCGCGCAGGGCCGGCTGGCCGCGGCCGGCGACGACGCCCCCGACGAGATCCGCTCCGGCGACCTCGTCATCGACGAGGCCACCTACACCGCGAAGGTGGCCCGGCGCACGCTCGACCTCACGTACAAGGAGTTCGAGCTGCTCAAGTTCCTCGCTCAGCATCCCGGCCGCGTGTTCACCCGCGCTCAGCTCCTCCAAGAGGTGTGGGGCTACGACTACTTCGGTGGTACCCGCACGGTCGACGTCCATGTGCGGCGGCTGCGCGCCAAGCTCGGCGCCGACCACGAGTCGCTCATCGGCACGGTGCGCAACGTCGGCTACCGGTTCGTCCCTCCTCAGCAGGGCCGCTCGGGTCGCCCGACGGCCGGCGTCCCGCTCCCTGACGAGGCTCCGCTCGCCGAGCGGAGCGACGTCAGCATCACGCTCGCCGACTGACCGGTAGGGTCGGCCCATGGCCGACTACGTCACCGCCGGTCCGGCGCGCACCTGGTACGAGCGCTACGGCGCCGGCGACCCGCTGGTGCTGCTGCACGGCGGCATGGTCGACGCGCGCTGGTTCGAGCCCAACGTCGGCCCGCTGGCCGAGCGGTTCACCGTCTACACGCCCGACCTTCGCGCGCACGGCCACACCGCCGACGTCGAGGGCCCGCTGACGTTCGAGGCCTTCACCGACGACATGATCACGTTCCTCGAGCAGGTCGTCGACGGCCCGGCCGACGTGCTGGGGCACAGCGTCGGCGCGTTCGTGTGGCTGCAGGTCGCGCTGCGACGACCCGAGCTGGTGAACCGGCTGGTGCTGATCAGCGGCGGGTTCAGCAAGGAGGGCGAGGCGGTGCCCGACGCGCCGTGGGACGTCGACCTGCTCGAGCAGTTCCTCGGCCCGTCCTACGCCGAGGTGTCGCCCGACGGCGCCGAGCACTTCCGCGTGGTGGCCACCAAGATGGGCGAGCTGGCGAAGCGCGAGCCCCTCGCGCCGGCCGACGTGGCGAACGTCGCTCACCGCACGCTGCTCATGGTCGCCGACGACGACATCGTCACGCTGCCGCACATGGTCCAGATGTACGACGCCATGCCGAACGCCGAGCTGGCGGTCGTTCCGGGAACGTCACACTTTCTCACGCAGGAGAAGCCCGACCTGGTGAACGCGCTGGTGCTCGACTTCCTGACGAAGAACCCAGTACCGACCGTCGCGCCGGTCCGGCGGGCGCCCGCGGCCGGCTGAGCCATGGCGACGACGTTCACGGCGGCGGAGGTCACCGAGATCACGGCGCTGGCCGAGCGGGCCCGGGCGGCCGACGGCGTCGCCCCGTTCTCCGACGACCTGTTCCCCGCCGTCGGGTCCGGGACGACGGCGGCCGCGCTGGGCGCTCGCGCCGGCGACCGCCTCGTCGGCGCGGCGTACGCGGCCCCGCAGGGCGACCGGCTGGCCGCCGAGCTCGTCGTCGACCCCGAGTACCGCCGGCAGGGGCTGGGCGGCACGCTGCTCGCCGACCTGCTCGACTTCCTCACCGGCGAGCTGTGGCTGTGGTCGCACGGCGACCACCCGGGCGCCGTCGCGCTGGCCCGCCGGTACGGCCTCGAGCGGGCCCGCGAACTGCTCCAGCTGCGTCGCCGGGTGGCGCCCGGGTCGCTGCCGGAGCCGCGGCTGCCCGACGGCGTCCGGCTGCGGGCGTTCCAACCCGGCCGCGACGAGGCCACCTGGCTCGAGGTCAACAACGCGGCGTTCGCCTGGCACCCCGAGCAGGGCGGCCAGACGCTCGACGACATCCGGTCCGCCGAGACCTCGCCCGGCTTCGACCCGGCCGGCTTCCTGCTCGCCGTCGACGCCGACGACCGCCTGCTCGGCTTCCACTGGACCAAGGTGCACCCGCACGACCCGAACCCGGGCCTCGGCGGGGTGGACGAGCCGATCGGCGAGGTCTACGTGCTGGGCGTCGCGCCCGAGGCGCACGGCCGCGGGCTGGGCGGCGCGCTGACCGTCGCCGGGCTGCGGTACCTGGCCGACGTCGCCGGCGTGCGCACCGTCACCCTCTACGTCGAGGGCGACAACACCGCCGCCGTCCGCCTCTACGAGCGCGAGGGCTTCACCCGCCACGCGGTCGACGTCGCCTACCGCCGCGCCGGCTGACCGGCTCACTCGCGCAGGCCGATCGCGTCGACGGGGCGCAGCCGCAGGGCCGCACGAGCGGGAACGCCGATGGCCAGGAACCCCAGCAGCGCGGTCACCAGCACGATCCCGGCGAACCCGGCCGGCGAGACCGACGGCAGCGGCGACTCGGTCAGCCCGACGCTGACGCCGACCAGCGGCGGCAACGCGACCAGCAGCCCGACCACGACCGACACCGCGACGATCACCGCCGCCTCGACCCGCATCATCGCCAGCACGTGCCGCCGGCCGGCCCCGGCCAGCCGCAGCAGCGCGAACTCGCGGGTCCGCTCGGCCGTCGCCATGACCAGCGTGTTCACCACCGACACCGCGAGGTAGGCGAGCAGCGCGAGGATCGCGACCAGGCTGGTGGACGACTCCGCGGCCCGCTCGGCCGAGCCGGCCGCGGTCAGGTCGGCGCCGGTCGCGGCGACCAGCCCCGGGTGGTCGCCGGTCACCCGAGCGACGGCGTCGCCGGCGGCATCGGCGTCGCCACCGCCGACCAGCACCCAGCTGTCCAGCCCGGTGGTCGTGTGCGCCGCCAGCTGGTCGTGCGGCAGCGTGACGTCGCCGAAGCCCAGGCCGCGGCCGTAGACGGCGACCACGGTCGGCTCGATCTCGGTGCCGTCGCCCAGCACGAGGTCGACGGTCTCGCCGACCGACGCGCCGAACGTGGCCGCGGCGGTGCGGCTCAACGCCACCGTGCCGTCGCGCAGGTCGCCGAGGTCGCCTTCGCGCACCTCCAGGTCCAGGGTGTGCTCCAGCCCGTCCGGGTCCAGGCCCTGGGCGGGGAACGTCTCCATGGTCGGCTCGCCGAGTTCGGAGTAGCGGGCGACGATCCGGCTGTGCACGACCGGCGTCACCGTCGTGTCGTCGTCCAGCTCCCGCCGCAGCTCGTCGGTCACGGCCGGGGCGACGCCGCCGTCCTGCCCCGTCACCACGTGGTCCGCCACGACGCCGTCGACGGTCTGCCGGCCGGCCGCGGCGGCCAGCGTGCTCTGGCTGAACAGCTGGAAGGAGACGAACGCGACGGCGAGCACGATCGGGGTGACGGCCGCGGCCAGCCGGCGCGAGTTGGCCCGCATGTTCGCCGTCGCCAGGTAGCCGTGCACCGGCGACAGCCGTCGCACCGGCCCGCCCAGCAGGCCGGCCGCCGCGCCCAGCAGCCGCGGCCCGAGCAGCGCCACGCCGATGGCCAGCAGGAGCACGCCGCCGGCCGCACCCGCCACGCCCACCATGCCGGGCACCAGCAGCGGGATGCCGGACGCCGCCACCCCGAGCAGGAGCAGCACCAGGCCGGTGACGACCCGTCCGGCGCCCAGCCGCGACTTCTCGACGGCGCTCTCCCCCAGGGCCTCGACGGGGTTCAGCCGCGACGGCCGCCGGGCCGCCACCCACCCCGCCAGCCGGGCCGTGACCAGGCACAACACGACCGCCGCGAGCCCCGGCACCGGGCTCATGGCCAGCTGGAAGTCCTCCGGCAGCAGCCCGGAACCGGCGAAGGCCCGGCCCAGGACGAGCGCCAGCAGGTAGCCGGGCACCGCGCCGATGACGGCGGCGGACGTCGCGAGCAGCATGACCTCGGCGCCGACCAGCCGCCGGACCTGCCTGCGCGTCGCGCCGACGGCGCGCAGCAGGGCGAACTCGCGCCGCCGCTGCTGGATCGACAGCGCCATCGTGCCGGCCACGACGAACATCGCGATCAGCACCGTCGTGCCGCCCAGTGACGCCGCCATGACCGTCAGCTCGACGCGGGCCCGGCCGATGTCGAAGAACTCGACGTGGCCGCGGGCGTCGCCGGTGGACGTGCGCACCTCCGGCACGGCGTCGGCGATCCGCTCGGCCAGGCCATCCGCGGACTCGCCGTCGGCCGCGACCACGCCGATCGCGTCCCAGCGGGCGGACTCGTCCACGCCGGCCAGCGCGGCCACGGCGTCGTCGGTCAGGAACACCGCGGACTCCCGGGCGTCGCCGTCCGGCCGCGACACCACGCCGGTCACCGTGTACTCCGACGCGACGCCGCCGACGGCCAGTTCGATGCGGTCGCCGGCGACGACGTCCAGGGCGGACGCGAGGTCGTCCTCCACCGCCACCTCGTCGTCGCGCGCCGGCGCCGCGCCGCCGTCGGCGACCGCGAACGGCGTCAGCGCCGCCGCCGACCAGCCGTGCCCGGCCACCGGCCGCTCGGTCTCCGCGACGGCGCCGCCGGCCACCACGCTCAGCGGGACCCTGACGTCCCCGGCCGCCTCGGCCACGCCCGGCACGTCCGCGACCGCGTCGACCACGTCGGCCGGCAGCCGGACCCGTTCGGACAGCCCCAGGTCGGTGTCCTCGACGACGGGCAACGCCTGGACGCCGCTGACGACGACGTCGGCGCCGGCGTAGCGCTGCGGCGGCAGGCCGCCGCGGACGCCCGACTCCACCAGCACGGCAAGCGCCGTCACCAGCGTCGAGGCGAGCAGCACGGCGAGGAACGCGCCGGCCGATCCGGCCTTGCGGCCGTGCATCGTCTTGCGGGCCAGATCGCGCATGGTCACCACGCCCCGAGCTTCGTCATGCGCTCGGCGACCCGCTCGGCCGTCGGCGTCTCCATGACGCTGGTGAGCCGGCCGTCGGCCAGGAACAGCACGCGGTCGGCGAACGACGCCGCGACCGGGTCGTGCGTCACCATGATCACCGTCTGGCCGCTGTCGTCGACGACGCGGCGCAGCAGTTCGAGCACCTGCCGGCCGGTCCTGGTGTCGAGGGCGCCGGTGGGCTCGTCGGCGAACACCGCGTCGGGCCGCGTGACCAGCGCCCGGGCGATCGCCACGCGCTGCTGCTGGCCGCCGGAGAGCTGCGCCGGACGGCGCTGCAGGTGCTCGCCCAGGCCGACCGACCCGGCCACCCGGGCGATCCGGTCGCGGTCGATGTCGCGACCGGCCAGCCGCAGTGGCAGCCACACGTTGTCCTCGACGGTCAGCGAGGACAGCAGGTTGTAGGCCTGGAAGACGAAGCCGATGCGGTCGCGCCGGACCACGGTCAGCTCGTCGTCGGAGAGCGCGGACAGTTCGGTGTCGCCGAGCCGGACCGAGCCCGACGTCGGCCGGTCCAGCCCGGCGGCGCACTGCAGGAACGTGCTCTTGCCGGAGCCGGACGGGCCCATGATCGCCGTGAAGGTGCCGGTGGCGAGGTCGACGCCGACCTCGCGCAGCGCCGTCACCCGGTTCTCGCCGCTGCCGTAGACCTTGGTCACGGCGTCGAGCCGGACCGCCGGTGCCGTCCTGGTGTGCACGTCGTTCCTCCCTGTAGGACCTGGTCACGACGCTATTGAGCGGGCACGGGGGTGACGATCCGGCTGGCGCCCCGATCGATGGTGGTGCTGGGTATACCGACTCAGCGGGGGTCGCTCGGGCATGCTGGGGACATGGGCAGGGTGCGGGTGGCGGCCGGGGCGACCCGGCGGGCGCTGCCGTTCCTGCTGCGCGGCCTCGTGAGTTCGGCGGTGGCGCTGGTCCTGCTGATCCGGGTGCTGCTGGTGGCCGCGTTCACCCTGATCGGGGTCGGCTGGCCGGCCATCCCGTCGACCGTGCGCGCCGTGCGCCGCTGGGCCGGGGACGAGCGCCGCAGGGTCGCGGCCTGGACCGGCCGCCCGGTCCCCGCGCCGTACCCCCCGCCGATCCCGGACGACCCGGCGATCCCCACCCGCGCCCTGCTGGCCGAGCCGGCCACCCGCCGCGACCTCGCGTGGCTGCTGGTCCACGGCCTCACCGGCCTGGTCGCCGGCTTCCTGGCGATCCTGCTGCCGCTCAGCGTCGTCAATGCCGCCGTGGTGCCGGTGTACTGGTGGGCCGTGCCCTCGGACGAGCCGGTCCAGTCGCCGTACCCGGTGACGTCCTGGCTCGGGGCGCTCGGCATGCTGCCGCTCGGCCTGGGCTGGCTGGTGCTGACGCTGGTCCTCGTGCCGCTGCTGGCCCGGTGGCAGGCCGGGGCCGCGGCCCGGCTGCTGGCGCCGACGAAGGACGCCCGGCTCAGCGAGCGGGTCACCGAGCTGACCGCGACCCGCGCGGCCGCGCTGGAGGCGCACGGCGCGGAGCTGCGGCGCATCGAGCGCGACCTGCACGACGGCACCCAGAACCGGCTGGTCGGCGTCATCATGCACCTGGGCATCGCCGAGCGGGCCCTACGCCGCGACCCGGCGTCCGCGCTGCCGCTGCTGCTCAAGGCGCAGGACCAGGCCGCCGACGCGCTGAGCGAGCTGCGCGACGTCGTCCGCAGCATCTACCCGCCGGTGCTGGCCGAGCGCGGTCTCGACGGCGCCCTGGCCGCGCTGGCCGCCCGCTGCGCGGTACCGTGCACGCTCCGTGTCGATGGGCTGCGGCGGCTGCCCGCCGCGCTCGAGGCCGCCGCGTACTTCGTCGTCGCCGAGGCGCTGACCAACACCGCCAAGCACAGCGGCGCCGACCACGCCGGGGTGACGGTGACGCTGCGGCCGCCGGCCGAGCCGGGTGACGAGGAGGCGCTGGTGATCGAGGTCCGCGACGACGGCCACGGCGGCGCCGACGAGTCCGGGGGCAGCGGGCTGGCCGGCATCCGTCGCCGGGTCGCCGCGTTCGACGGCCACACCGACGTGACCAGCCCGCCCGGCGGGCCGACGGTCGTGCGGGCGGTGATCCCGTGCGCGTCGTGATCGCCGAGGACGACACCCTGCTGCGCGAGGGTCTGGTGCTGCTGCTGGCCAGCGAGGGCATCGAGGTGGCCGCCGCCGTCGACAACGCCGACGACTTCCTCGCCGCGGTGGCCGCCGAGCGGCCCGACGCCGCCGTCGTCGACGTCCGGCTGCCGCCCGGCTTCACCGACGAGGGCATCGCCGCGGCCGCCGCCGCCCGGCGCGAGCGGCCCGGCCTGCCCGTGCTGGTGCTGTCCGCCTACGTCGAGGACAGCTACGCCACCGAACTGCTGGCCGGCGGCGCCGACGGCGTCGGCTACCTGCTCAAGGAGCGGGTCGGCAAGGTCGAGCAGTTCCTCGACGCCCTGCACCGCGTCGTCGCCGGCGGCACCGTCATGGACCCCGAGGTCGTCTCGCAGCTCATGGTCCGGCGCCGCGCGGACGACCCGGTCCGCACGCTGACGCCGCGCGAGCGCGAGGTGCTGGCGCTGATGGCCGAGGGCCTGGCCAACCCCGACATCGCCGAGCGGCTCGTGGTCACCGAGACCGCCGTCAGCAAGCACATCCGCAACATCTTCGCCAAGCTCGGCCTCGCCCAGGGCGACGCCGGCCACCGCCGCGTCCTCGCCGTGCTGGCCTACCTGCGGTCCTGACGAGCGGCCAGCCCGGCCGCAGATGATCACGTTCACCACGAAATTTCGTGTCGCACTACGCCTGCGATCGTGTCGAGGCTCGGGTGATCCTGGTGATGGCCCCGCCCGGCGACGGCGCCCGCCATCCGGCACCGCGCACCGTCGGCCGGGCGGTCACGACGCGCGACGCGCACTCCGGCCGCGGAGACCGGAACCGCAGGCCCGTCCCGTGCTACCCAGTGTTCACCCGCGCGTGTCAGCATGGGCACATGGCGGAGCCGACGAAGCCGGAAGAGCGCTACCTCGACCGCGAGTTGTCCTGGCTCGCCTTCAACACCCGGGTCCTCGAGCTGGCCGAGGATCCCGACCTGCCGCTGCTGGAACGGGCCCGGTTCCTGGCCATCTTCTCCAGCAACCTCGACGAGTTCTACATGATCCGCGTGGCCGGCCTGAAGCGGCGCATCGCGGCCGGCGTCGCGGTCCCGTCGGTCAGCGGCATGATGCCGCGCGAGGTGCTCGAGCGCACGCTCGACCGCACCAGGGAGCTGGCGGCCAGGCAGACCAAGTGCTTCCGCAGCGACGTGCTGCCGGCGCTGGTCAAGGAGGGCATCGACATCGCTCGGTGGGACGATCTCGACGACGCCGAACACGTGCGGCTGCGGCGGCTGTTCAGCGAGCGGATCTTCCCGGTGCTGACGCCGCTGGCGGTCGACCCCGCGCACCCGTTCCCCTACATCTCCGGGCTGTCGCTGAACCTCGCCGTCGTCGTGCGCAACCCGCGCAACGCCACCGAGCACTTCGCCCGGGTCAAGGTGCCGCCGAACTTCCCGCGCTTCCTGCCGGTCGCCGAGCAGCGGTTCGTGCCGCTCGAGGACGTCATCGCCGCGCACCTGTCGCAGCTGTTCCCCGGCATGGAGGTGCTGCAGCACCACACGTTCCGGGTCACCCGCAACGAGGACGTCGAGGTCGAGGAGGACGACGCCGAGAACCTGCTGACCGCCATGGAGCGCGAGCTCATGCGGCGGCGGTTCGGTCCGGCGGTCCGGCTCGAGGTCGAGGAGACCGTCGACCCGCACGTGCTCGACCTGCTCCAGCGCGAGCTGGGCGTCAGCGACGGCGAGACGTTCATGCTGCCCGGCCCGCTCGACCTCACCGGCCTCAACGCCATCGCCGACCTCGACCGCGCCGAGTTGCGGTACCGGCCGTTCCTGCCGGCCACCCACCGCGACCTGCGCGACGTCGAGTCCGCCTCGCCGGCGGACATGTTCGCCGCCATCTCCAAGGCCGACGTGCTGGTGCACCACCCGTACGACTCGTTCTCGACCAGCGTGCAGCGCTTCGTCGAGCAGGCCGCGGCCGACCCCCGGGTGCTGGCCATCAAGCAGACGCTCTACCGCACCAGCGGCGACTCCCCCATCGTCGACGCGCTCATCGACGCCGCCGAGGCGGGCAAGCAGGTGCTCGCCGTCGTCGAGATCAAGGCGCGGTTCGACGAGCAGGCCAACATCACCTGGGCGCGCAAGCTGGAGCAGGCCGGCGTTCACGTCGTCTACGGCCTGGTCGGGCTGAAGACGCACTGCAAGCTCTGCCTCGTCGTCCGCGACGAAGCCGGCGGCATCCAGCGCTACAGCCACATCGGCACCGGCAACTACCACCCGCGCACGGCCCGCATCTACGAGGACATGGGCCTGCTCACCGCCGACCCGGACGTCGCCGAGGACCTCAACCACCTGTTCAACACGCTGTCCGGCTACTCGCTGGAGTCCGACTACAAGCGGCTGCTGGTGGCGCCGCACTCGCTGCGCAGCGGCATCATCGAGCGCATCGAACGCGAGATCGAGCATCACCGAGCCGGCCGCCCGGCGCGCATCCGGTTCAAGATGAACAGCATCGTCGACGAGGCCGTCATCGACGCGCTGTACGAGGCGTCGGCCGCCGGTGTGCCCGTCGACATCTGGGTGCGCGGCATCTGCAGCATCCGCGCCGGCGTCCCGGGCCTGTCCGAGAACGTGCGGGTACGCAGCATCCTGGGCCGGTTCCTCGAGCACTCGCGCATCTACTCCTTCGAGAACGGCGGCGACGCCGAGCACTGGATCGGCTCCGGCGACCTCATGCACCGCAACCTCGACCGCCGGGTCGAGGCGCTGGTCCGGCTGAGCCGGCCGGAGCACAGGCAGGAGGCGGAGGGCCTGTTCGACCTCGCCTTCGACCCCGGCACCGCGTCCTGGCACCTGCGCCCCGACGGCACCTGGGACCGGGTGAACACCGGGCCCGACGGCGAGCCGCTGGCGGACATGCAACGGGTCCTCATCGAACGCAAGCAGCGTCGGAGGTCCACCACGTGAGCCGTGCGGAGCAGGCCGCCCGACCACACACCGCCCGTGAGGTCGAGCAGAAGTTCCGCGTGCACGGACTGTTCCGCATTCCCGATCTCTCCACCCTGCCCGGGGTGTCCGCCGTCGACGACCTCGGCACGGCCGAACTGGAGTCGGCGTACTACGACACCGCCGACCTGCGACTCGCCCGCGAAGGCATCACGCTGCGCCGGCGCAGCGGCGACGACGAGGGCTGGCACCTGAAGCTGCCGGCCGCCGGCGCCGGCGCCCGCGACGAGCTGCGGCTGCCGTTGGAGGCCGGCGACGCGCCGCCGCCCGAGCTGGCCGCGTTGGTGCGGGTGATCACGCGGACGGCGCCCCTGCGGCTGGTCTCGACGCTGCGCACCACCCGGGCCCGCCAGGTGATCCGGTCCGGCGGCGACGACGCCGGCGAGCTGGTCGACGACACCGTCCACGTGGTCGGCGCCGACGGCGCGGTCGCGGCCCGGTTCCGCGAGCTGGAACTGGAGGAGCGGCACGGCGGCCCGCTGATCGCGACGGTGGCGGCGGCACTGACCGACGCCGGCGCCGTCGGCGGCGAGTTCGTCGCGAAGGTGGTCCGCGCGCTCGGCCCCAATGCCGCGGCGCCGCCGGAGGTGCCCGAGCTGCCGGTGCCCCGGCCGAAGGACCCGGCCCACGACACGCTGGTCGCGTACCTGGCTCGACACGTGCGGGCGTTGCGTGCCGCCGACGTCGCCTTCCGCCGCGAGCCGGCCGACCCCGAGGCCGTCCACCAGCTGCGGGTGGCCGCCCGCCGGCTGCGCAGCGGCCTGCGCACGTTCCGGCCGCTGCTGGACCGGCCCTGGGCCGAGGAGCTGCGCGCCGAACTGGCCTGGTTCGCCCGCTCCCTCGGCGAGCTGCGCGAGGGCGACGTACTGCGCGAGCGGCTGGAGCGCCACTGCGCCGACCTGCCGCCGGACCTCCCGGCCACCGAGGTGAAGCAGCTGCTCGCCGAGGTGCTGGGCGGCACGGTGACCGACGCGCGGGCCCGCGTCGGCGCGCTGCTCGACGACGAGCGGTACCTCACCCTGCACGACCGCCTGGTGCGGGCCGTGGCCAAGCCGCTGACCCGGCCCGATGCCGAGCGGCCGGCCCGCGACGTACTGCCGGGGCTGGTCGAGAAGGCCTGGACGAAGCTCGCCGCCGCGGCGGACGACCTCACCGACGCCTCGCCCGACGAGGAGTGGCATGCCGCCCGGCTGGCCGCCAAACGCACCCGCTACGCCGCCGAGGCCGTCGCGCCCGTGCTCGGCGGCGACGCCAAGTCGTTCGCCAAGCAGATCGAGAAGATCACCGACATCCTGGGCGAGCACCAGGACGCCGCCCTGGCCGCCGCGAAGGCCCGCGACCTGGCCAACACCGACCACGCCTCCGCCGACGTCGCGTTCGCGCTCGGCGTGCTGGCCTCGAACGAGCGCGCGCACGTGCACGCCGCCCGCGCCGCGTTCGCCGGCACCTGGCGGCACGTGCGACGGGCGAAGTGGCGTCGATGGATGCCGACGTGAGGGCCGGGCGCGACCCCGTACTCGCCGCCGGGGCCGTGGTGTGGCGCGAGCAGCCCGGCGCACCGGACGGCGGGGTCGAGATCGGCCTGGTGCACCGCCCGCGGTACGACGACTGGTCGCTGCCCAAGGGCAAGCTGGAACCGGGCGAGTCGCTCCTGGTCTGCGCGGTCCGCGAGGTGTTCGAGGAGACCGGGCACCGGGTGACGCTCGGCCGGCCGCTTCCGCCGCAGTACTACACCACCGGGGGCCGG
Organism: Jiangella rhizosphaerae; assembly: GCF_003579925.1. Lineage (GTDB taxonomy): Bacteria > Actinomycetota > Actinomycetes > Jiangellales > Jiangellaceae > Jiangella > Jiangella rhizosphaerae. The sequence continues at coordinate 49,767 of NZ_QUAL01000036.1, forward strand.
CTCAAGACGGTGCGCTACTGGCTGGCCGAGGCCGACCCGCACGCCGCCGAGCGGCTGCCCGACCGCGAGATCGACGAGGTCGTGTTCCTGCCGGCCGGCGAGGCGGTCCGCCGGCTGTCCTACGAGCGCGACGCCCAGCTCGTCCGTGCCGCGGTGCGCGGCCCGCTGCGCACCACACCCCTGGTGCTGCTGCGGCACGCCAAGGCGGTGCCGCGGACGGCGTGGTCCGGCCCGGACATCGAGCGGCCGCTGGCCGACGAGGGGACCGCCGTCCTCGAGCCGCTCGGCGAGGCGCTCGGGACGCTCGGACTGCGGCGGGTGCTGTCCAGCGACTCCGTCCGGTGCGCCGAGAGCGTGCGCGCGTTCGCCCTCAAGCAGGGTCTGGTGGTCGAGCTCGAGCCGCACCTGTCGGAGGAGAGCCTGCGGGTGCGCCACGACCACCATCCGGCCGAGGCGATCATCCGGTCGCTGCTGCACGGCGGCCCGGCCGTCGTCTGCTCGCACCGCCCGGTGCTGCCGCTGCTGTTCGGGGCGGCCGGCGTCGAGCCGGGCGACGGCCTGGAGCCGGGGGCGTTCGCCGTGCTGCACCACGAACAGGGACGCGTCGTGGCGGTGGAGCGTCACGCCCCGCCCCGTCCGGGTGGGTCCCCACCCTAGGGGTGGGCACCGACTAGGGCGCGTCTCCTTATTGGCGTAGCCAGATGGTGACGGCGGCGAGCACGATGCCTCCGCGGTAGGTGAGGGCGAGCTTG
>NZ_QUAL01000028.1 GCF_003579925.1 Jiangella rhizosphaerae
GCTCGCCCTCACCTACCGCGGAGGCATCGTGCTCGCCGCCGTCACCATCTGGCTACGCCAATAAGGAGACGCGCCCTAGGCCGTTGTCGGGTTCACGTGCGCTGGGGGCTCCCCGTCCCCCTGCTGCCCGATTCTCTTAGCCGCGCAACCGCGCCTCAAGTCCGCGCGCGTTGTGGTCGGGCTTCGCTGTGGTGGGGGCGCTTGGACTTGACCCGCGGTTGCGCGGCCAAGAACGGGCAGCTATCAGGGGGACGGGGAGGATGTGGGCACGCCTCACGCGTGTCGTGCCCGTTTCGCGTGCTTTGCCTGGCTCAGGACTGCCATGATCANGTGTCGTGCCCGTTTCGCGTGCTTTGCCTGGCTCAGGACTGCCATGATCATCCAGGATCGCCTACATCACGAGGATTCCGCGAGCATCACCATGACTGCAGGGGTGTTGACGCTGGGGTAATCCTCGTGATGGCCCCCGAATCACGGTGAAATCTCACCACGTGGACGCCCCACGACACCAACGCCACACCGTAACGGGGCCAACGCCCGAGGCAGCCGTCGCCGCTCTTCCCCCGTCCCCCTGATAGCTGCCCGTTCTTTGCCGCGGGCGCGCGGGTCAAGTCCAAGCGCCCCAACCACAGCGGAGCCCCAACAACAACGCGCGCGGACTTGAGGCGCGCGCACGCGGCCAAGACAATCGGGCAGCAGGGGGACGGGGCCAACGCGCAGGGGGACGGGGCCAACGCGCAGGGGGACGGCCAACGCGGCAACCGGCCAGCTCAGGCGACCGCCGCCAACGCACCGGCCGTCGCCGCCAGCACCGGACCGTGGTCTGCCGCCCAGCGCTCGGCCAGTGGCAGCAGGTCGGGCAACTCCCGCTCCTCCACGACGAACGAGGGGACCGGCAGGCTGGCGCCGAGCTCGGCGAGGACGGGACGCAGCTGCAGGTCGGCGACGAACCGGTGCGTGGGAGCGGCCGCGACGGTCACCGGCACGGCGACGGTCCCGCGCAGCGCGCCGCCGGGCAGCCGGTCGAGGAACGCCTTGAGTAGCCCGGTATAGCTGGCCTTGTACGTCGGCGTCGCCACGACCAGCACCGACGCCTCCGCGGCAGCGGCCAGTGAGGCCTCGCCGTCCGGCGACAGCGCGCCCAGCCACTGCCCGCCGAACCGGGCCAGGTCGAACACCGGCCCGTCCGGCAGGCCCGCCCGCGCGGCGATCGCCGACGACAGCGCCGTCGCCACGCCCAGCGTGCGCGACCCCGGCTTCGGGTTGCCGACCACCGTCACGATGCTCATCCCGCGTGAACCTCCAGACCCGATCGAACCGGCGAACCGTCCGGGACGACGGGCACGACCGGCGCACCGGGCACCACCCGCACGGACACCGTCGTCCCGACGTCGACACCCAGGCGGAGGAACTCCGTCCGGGTCATGGTGGCGAGCACGAGCTGCTCGCCGGTGCTGACCTCGACCCGCACCTCGAACCCGACCCGCACGACCCGCGCGACCCGGCCGGCGACGGCGTCGGGGTCGTCGGCGCCGACAGCCACCGCGACGTCGTGCGGCCGCACCAGCTGCGAGCCCAGCTGTGTGACCGGGCCGAGGAAGCGCATCACGAAGTCGTTGGCGGGGGAGTCGTAGAGCTCGTCGGGCGTGCCGATCTGCTCGACCCGGCCGTCGTTGATCACGACGATCTCGTCGGCCACCTCCAGCGCCTCCTCCTGGTCGTGGGTGACGAAGACGGTGGTGACGTGCACCTCGTCGTGCAACCGGCGCAGCCACTCGCGCAGCTCCTTGCGCACCTTCGCGTCCAGCGCGCCGAACGGCTCGTCCAGCAGCAGCACCTTCGGCTCGACGGCGAGCGCGCGGGCCAGCGCCATCCGCTGCCGCTGGCCGCCGGAGAGCTGCGCCGGCAGCCGGTCGGCGAACTGCTCCAGGTGCACCAGCGCGAGCAGTTCGTCGACCCGGCGGCGGATCTCCTCCTTCGGCCGCTTGCGGATCTCCAGGCCGAACGCGACGTTCCGGCGCACGGTGAGGTGCTTGAACGCGGCGTAGTGCTGGAAGACGAAGCCGACGCCGCGCTTGCGGGCGGGCAGGCCGGTGGCGTCGAGGCCCTCGATGCCGACGGTGCCGGCGTCGGCCCGCTCCAGCCCGGCGATGATCCGCAGCAGCGTCGACTTGCCGCCGCCCGACGGGCCGAGCAGCGCGGTGAGCCGCCCGGACGGGATGCTGACGGACACGTCCTCGAGCGCCACGAAGTCGCCGAAGCGCTTGGACACGCCGGTGACCTCGATGCTCATCGGGGTTCCTCCTTCGGCCGGATGATCGAGACGACGACGATGCAGGCGACGGCGACCAGCGCGAGCAGGAACGCCGTCGCGTACGCGCCGCCCTGGTCGAAGTTCAGGTACTTCTCCTCGACGACGAGCGTGGCGGTGCGCGTCTCGCCGAGGACGTTGCCGGAGACGACCTTGACGGCGCCGAACTCGCCCAGCGACCGGGCCAGGCTGAGCACGACGCCGTACGTCACGCCCCACTTGATCGCCGGCAGCGTGATCCGCCGGAACGTCTGCCCGGCCGTCGCGCCGAGGCTCTGCGCCGCCTGCTCCTGCTCGGTGCCGATCTCCTCCAGGACGGGGACGACCTCGCGGATGACCAGCGGCAACGCGACGAACGTGGTCGCCAGCACGATGCCCGGCGTCGCGAAGACCACCTGCAGCCCGGCGTCCTCCAGCGCCGGGCCGAACCAGCCGGAGCGGCCGCCGTAGACCAGCACCAGCGCCAGCCCGACCACGATCGGCGACACCGACAGCGGCACATCCAGCAGCGCGTTGAGCAGCCGCCGGCCGGGGAACCGGTACCGCACGATCAGCAGCGAGATGCCGACGCCGAACACCGTGTTCAGCACGACGGACAGGATCGCGACGACGACGGTGAGCCGCAGCGCGTGCGCGACGTCGGGGTCGTCGACGATGCCGCGCAGCTGGTCGAGGCCGTCGGCGAAGGTGTGCTGCGCGACCAGCCATAGCGGCCACGCGACCAGCAGCACCAGGTACGCCGTCACGACGGCGCGGGCCGCCCACCGGCCGGGCCCGCGGCCCCTACCCACGGCGGCCCACCCGGCGCTGGATGACGTCGAGCGCGACGATCACCGCGAACGAGACCGCCAGCAGCACCGTCGCGACCGCCGCCGCGTTGCCGAGGTTGTCGTTCTCGATGCTGCTGAGGATGCGCACCGACGTCACCTCCGTCTGCATCGGCAGGTTGCCCGACAGCAGCACCAGCGAGCCGTACTCGCTGACGCCGCGGGCGAACGAGAGCGCCGCGCCGGCCGCGATCGCCGGAGCCAGGGCGGGCAGGACGATCCGCCGGAACGTGGTGAACCGCGACGCCCCCAGCGACGCGGCCGCCTCCTCGACCTCCGGGTCCAGCTCGGCCAGTACCGGCTGCACCGTCCGGACCACGAACGGCAGCGTCACGAACAGGAACGCCAGGAACACCGCGGCCCGGGTGTTGGCGACGTCGACGCCGAGCGGGCTGTCCGGCCCGTACAGCGACAGCAGGACCAGTCCGGCGACGATCGTCGGCAGCGCGAACGGCACGTCGATCAGCACCTCGAGCGCCCGCTGGCCGGGGAACCGGTCGCGCACCAGCACCCATGCGATCAGCGTGCCCATCACCACGTTGACGACGGTGACCAGCATCGCCGTCCCGACGGTGAGCCGGATCGCCGCCGCCGTCTGCTCGTTGGTCACCGCCTGCCAGAAGCCGCTCCACCCGCCGGCGGCCGCCGTCGCGACGACGGCCGCCAGCGGGATCAGCACCAGCAGGCTGAACCAGAGCATGGCGACGCCCAGGCCCAGCCCGGAGGCGCGGGTGAGCCGCCCGCCGGCGACGACCGGCACTGAGCTCACTCCGCCTTCCCGGACTCGGCGATGATCCTGGTGATGATGCCGGTCTCCTCGTCGAAGAACTTCTCCGACAGCGCGCTCCAGCTCTCGAAGTCGTTCTCGACGGTGAGCAGGTGGGCGGGCGTGGGGAACGGGTCGTCGGGGTCCTGGGCGCCCTCGACACCGCTGATGTCGACACCGTCGATGACCGGCCGGAAGCCCTTCAGCGCGAACTGACGCTGGCCCTCCGCGCTGAGCACGAAGTCCAGCCACTCCTGCGCCTTCGGGTCGGCGTCCTTCAGCACCGCGCCGGGGTTCTCGATGAGGATCGTGGTCTCCGGGATGACCCAGTCCAGCTCCTCGCCGTTCTGGGTGGCGAGGATCGCCTCGTTCTCGTAGGCGAGCAGCACGTCGCCGGTGCCGCCGAGGAAGCTGGTGGTGGCGTCGCGGCCGCTGTTGGGCAGCGAGACGACGTTGGCGAACAGCTGCCGGACGAACTCCTCGGCCTCCGCGTCGGTGCCGCCGTTCGCGGCGACGTGTCCCCACGCCGCCAGCGCGTTCCAGCGGGCCGCGCCGGACGACGCCGGGTTCGGCGTGACGATCTCGATGCCGGGCTGGACGATGTCGTCCCAGTCCTGGATGTTCTCCGGGTTCCCCGGCCGCACCGCGAGCACGACCACCGACGACGACACCACGCCCTTCGTGGGTCCATCGTCCCAGGTCTCCTCCACCAGGCCGGCGTCGACCAGCCGGGTCACGTCGCTGGTGACGGAGAAGTGGACGTAGTCGGCCTCGAGGCCGGCCTCGACCGCGCGGCTCTGGTCGCCGGACGCGCCGTAGGAGCTGCGGAACCGCACGCCGGCGCCCTCGTCGGTCTGGTTCCACTCCTCGGCGATGGCGACGTTGGCCGCCTCGGGGACCGCGAAGCCGACGATGGACAACGTCGTCTCCTCGCCGCTGCCGGACGCGGTGTCGGCGTCGTCGCCCCCACAGGCCGCGACCGCCAGGCCGCCGGCGAGGACGAGCGCGATCGCTGCTCTGGAACGGGTGCTCATGGATGTGCCCCTCGATTCGATGGTGTGGAACGGCGAGTCATAGTAATCAGAGTGGATTAGTAGTCAATAGTCCCATCTCGCATGTTGAGCGAGATTCGTTCGCATGGTGGTCAGTCGAGGCGGTAGCCGTGCCCGCGCAGCGTGCGGATCCGCCGTCCGTGCGGGCCCAGCTTCACCCGCAGCCGCCGGATGTGGACGTCGACGGTGCGGGTGCCGGCACGGGTGGCCAGCGGCCAGACCTCGTCGATCAGCTCGGACCGGGTCACCGCGCGGCGGCGGTTCTCGATCAGGTACGCGAGCAGCTCGAACTCGCGGTGGGTCAGCGCCACCGGCCGCCCGTCGACGACGGCGGTGCGGGCGGCGTGGTCAAGGTGGAACCCCGGTGCCGGCTCCTCGATCGCGGCCTTGACGGCGCGCAGCTGGGCGCCGGCGTGGCTGGGGGAGCGCAGCGCGATCGCGGCCGACGTCTCGGCGGTGGGCAGCAGCTCCTGGGCGAACTCGCGCAGCAGCTCGGCCAGCTCGACGACGGTGGTGCCGGACCGGCCGGCCAGTGCCTCGTCGACCTCGACGAAGACGACCAGGCCGAGCGGCGACGGTTCCGGGACGGCGGACAACGGGGGCACGGCGGCAAGAGACATGGTGACTCCCGGGGAGGGTGGGTGGACCGCAGTGTGAGGAGCGGGAGTCAGCGACAGAGCTGGCTGGCGACACGCATCAGATCGACGGCGCGTCGCTGGGTGAGCAGCAGCCTGGGCACGCCACCAATTTCCTATGGAGTTGATGGGAAAGCAACCGGCCATCCGCATCGTGGGAACCCGGGGATTATGGTGTGGGCGTGATCGACCTGCGCAGCGACACCGTCACCCGCCCGACCGCCGCCATGCTCGCCGCGATGGCCGGCGCCGAGACCGGCGACGACGTCTACGACGAGGACCCCACCGTGCACGCGCTCGAGGAGCGGGTGGCCGGGCTGCTCGGGCACGAGGCCGGCCTGTTCACCGTCAGCGGGTCGCTGGCCAACGTGCTGGGCGTGCGGTCGCTGGTCGCGCCGGGTCAGGAGCTGCTGTGCGAGGAGCGGGCGCACGTCGTCCGCGCCGAGCTGGGCGCGCACGCCGTCTGGCACGGCGTCACCACCCGCACCTGGTCCGACCCGCGCGGCCACGTCGACCTCGACGCCGTCCGCCGCCTGATGACACCCGACGCCGGGCCGTACCTGGTCTCGACGGCGGCGATCGCGGTCGAGAACACCCACAACTTCGCCGGCGGCACCGTGCAGCCGCTGGAGACGCTGCGCGAGCTGCGCGCGCTGGCCGAGCCGGTCGGCGTCCGCCTGCACCTCGACGGCGCCCGGCTGTGGAACGCCCACGTCGCCACCGGCGTCGCGCTGGCCGACTACGGCCGGCTGTTCGACACCGTCTCGGTCTGCCTGTCCAAGGGACTGGGCGCGCCGGTCGGCTCGGTCCTCGTCGGGCCGGCGGCCGCGATCGCCGAGGCGCGGGTGTGGCGCAAGCGGCTCGGCGCCGGCTGGCGGCAGGCCGGCGTGCTGGCGGCGGCCGGCCTGTACGCGCTGGACCACCACATCGAGCGGATGGCCGACGACCATGCGCACGCCCGGCTGATCGCCGACGCCGTCGCCGAGGCCGACCCGTCCGCCGTCGACCCCGCCACGGTCGAGACCAACGTCGTCATCCTCGACGTCGGCGACCGCGCGGCCGGGCTGGTCGAGCGGGCGGCCGCCGAGGGCGTGCTCACCGGCGTCGTCGGTCCCGGCCTGGTCCGCCTCATCACGCACCTCGACGTCACCGGCGACGACGCCAAGCAGGCCGCCGGAGTCCTGGCCCGCCTCGTCCGCGGCTGACGCCGCGCCTCCCCACGCCGGCCCCTCCGCCCGGCGCCGTCAACTGTTGATCATGGAGAAATCGGGGTTCCGCCGCTGGGCGAACCCCGATTTCTCCATGATCAACGGGGTGTGAGAGTCGTCGGCGCGTCCGTACTGCGAGATGACGGCGTCCATCCATTGACCACAATCCCGGCCTAGGCGACTATTCCTATAGTTCTGACGGGTTAGATGGTTGGAGGCCGCCGGGTGCGCACCCTCGTCCTGCTGGGCCTGGTCGGTTTCGCCGCCCAGCTCGTCGACGGCAGTCTCGGCATGGCCTACGGCGTCACCTCCAGCACGCTGCTGCTCGCCGTGACGGCGAACCCGGCCGCCGCGTCGGCCACCGTCCACCTGTCCGAGATCGGGACCACGCTGGTCTCCGGCCTGTCGCACTGGCGGTTCGGCAACGTCGACTGGAAGGTCGTCGCGAAGATCGGCGTCCCCGGCGCCATCGGGGCGTTCGCCGGGGCGACCTTCCTGTCCAGCCTGTCCACCGAGGCCGCGGCGCCGGTCATGTCGCTGATCCTGCTGGCGCTCGGCGTCTACCTGCTGGTCCGGTTCACGCTGCGCGGCCTGCCGGCGCGGCGCGACCCGCGGCCGCTCGGCCGGCGGTTCCTCACGCCGCTCGGCCTGGTGGCCGGCTTCGTCGACTCCACCGGGGGCGGTGGCTGGGGCCCGGTCGGCACGCCGGCGATCCTGGCCAGCGGCCGCATGGAGCCGCGCAAGGTCATCGGCTCGATCGACACCAGCGAGTTCATCGTCGCCGTCGCCGCCAGCGCGGGCTTCCTCATCGGGCTGGGCACCGAGAACATCGACTTCGCGTGGGTGGCCGTGCTGCTGGCCGGCGGCGTGGTCGCGGCGCCGATCGCCGCCTGGCTGGTGCGCGTCGTCCCGCCGCGGGTGCTCGGCTCGGCCGTCGGCGGCATGATCGTGCTGACGAACGGCCGGACCATCCTGCGCAGCGACTGGGTCGACGCGCCCGGCGGCGTGCGTGCCGCCGTCTACGTCGTGGTCGCCGTCGTGTGGGCGGCCGCGCTGGCGTACTCGATCCGCGCGCACCTCCGGCAGCAGCGGGCGGTCGCCGCCGCGGAGCCCGAGCTGGTGCGGGTCGGCTGAGGCCCTACAGCCCGACGGGGGAGGGGTCGCCCAGCCGGCGGCCGGACGCCGGGATGAGCCGCCGCAGCGTCGATGCCAGCTCGCGGACGTCGGCGCCGGCCAGCGATTGCGGCCCGTCGCACAGCGCCGCCTCGGGGTCGGGGTGGACGTCGACGAGGATGCCGTCGGCGCCGACCGCGATGGCCGCCCGCGACAGCGGCAGGACGAGGTCGCGCCGCCCGGCCGAGTGGGACGGGTCGACGATGACGGGCAGGTGCGACAGGCGCTGCACGACCGGCACGGCTGCGATGTCGAGCGTCGTCGCCGTCGCGGTCTCGAAGGTGCGGATGCCGCGCTCGCACAGCACGATGTCGAGGTTGCCGCGCTGGGCGACGTACTCGGCGGCCATCAGCCACTCGTCGACCGTCGCCTGGATGCCGCGCTTGAGCAGCACCGGCTTGCCGGCCCGGCCGACCGCCTGCAGCAGCGCGGTGTTCTGCATGTTGCGCGCGCCGACCTGCAGCATGTCGGCGTACCCGGTGACGAGGTCGACGTCGCCGGGGTCGATGACCTCGGTGACCACCGGCAGGCCGGTGACCTCACGGACCTCGGCCAGGATGTGCAGGCCGACCTTGCCCAGGCCCTGGAAGTCACGCGGCGCGGCACGGGGCTTGAACGCGCCGCCGCGCAGCATGGTCGCTCCGGCCGCCTTCGCCATCTCGGCGGCCTCGAGCGTCTGCTCCAGCGACTCGACGGCGCACGGGCCGGCGATGAGCGTGAAGGTGTCGGGGCCGATCATGACCGGGCGTGCGCCGGTACCGGTGCCCACGACGACGGTGCTGCGGACCGGCTGGTGGTCGAGGCTGACCAGCTTGTACGGCGTGGAGATGGCGATGACGTCGGCGACACCGGGCAGACTGCGCAGGTTGAGCGCGCGGAAGTGGTCGACGTCGCCCACCAGGCCGATGATGGTGCGTTGGACGCCGCGGCTGACGAAGGCCTCGCCACCGGTGGTGCGGACCCGCGACACGACGGCCTCGATCTGTTCCGGCGTCGCATCGGGCGACATCACGACCACCATGACGCAACCTCCCGCCTCGTCCCCAGTCTCGAAACTAGGGCACTGAAAGCCTAGTTCGGCAGGCTTGTCCGGGGAGTAAGACAGTTGGTCACAATCAGGTCACTTGACATCTCATGTTGTTATTTCCGGGAACTCGGCTGTAATTCCTTCAGCAGCGAAAGATCTTCGGCATAAGCGGGCGGGCCGCCGGGCGTCTCCAGGACCACCGGCAATCCGGCGACCGATTTGTGGTGGAGCAGCTCGCCGAACGCCGCCGCCCCGATGTGGCCCTTGCCGATGCGCTGGTGCCGGTCGCGGAACGAGCCGCAGCCGTCCATGGAGTCGTTGGCGTGGACGGCGGCCAGCCGGTCGGCGCCGGCGACGTCGGCGAACCGGTCGAGCATCGCCGTCATGCCGCCCGGCGCGGCGAGGTCGTGGCCGGCCGCGTACAGATGACAGGTGTCGAGGCAGACGCGGGCTCGCGGGTGGTGGTCCAGCGCGGCGAGGTACGGCCCGAGGTCGTCGACCGTCGCACACAGCGACTGGCCCTGGCCGGCGGTCGGCTCGAGCAGCAGCTCCGGCCCGCCGGGCGCGCCGTCCAGCTCGTCGAGCAGCGGCAGCAGCAGCTCGCGGACCTGCCGCAACGCTGCGTCGCGGCTGCCCGCCGTGACGCACGAGCCGGTGTGCACGACGACGCCGGCCGCGCCGACGGCACGGGCCCGGCGCAGCGAGTGGGCCAGCGCGGCGGCCGAGCGGTGTGCCGTCTCGGGCACCGGGCTGCCGAGGTTGACCAGGTAGGCGGCGTGCACGAGGACGGTCAGGCCGTGCTCGGCGGCGGCGTCACGGAAGGCGGCGTCGGCCTCGGGGTCGCCCGGCGTCACCGCCCAGCCGCGCGGGTTGCCGAGGAACACCTGCACCGACGACGCGCCGACGCCCGCGGCGCGTTCGGGCAGCGTGGCCAGCTTTCCCGCCACGGGGAGGTGGGTGCCCAGCAGGGCCGGCGCGTCGGTCACGAGCGTCCTCGGTGGGCGGGGTCAGAAGTGGATGATGCGGACGACGCTGCCGGGCGCGAGCAGCTCGCCGCCCGCGGGTTCCTGGTTCTGGACGCGGTCGCCCCGGCCGTTGTCACTGAAGTCGGGGAACAGGTTGACCACCTCGACCTCGAAGCCGGCCTCGCGCAGAATTCTCTCGGCGTTCTCGACCCTTTCGCCGCGCACATTCGGAACTTCGATCAATTCCGGTCCAAGTGAGACGACGATCGTGATCTCGTCGTGACGGAAACCGGTGCCGCCGGCGGGATTCTGTGAGATGACCACGCCCGCCTCGACGTCGTCGGAGTGTTGTTCCTCGGTGGTGACCTGGAAGCCGGCCTCGGTGAGCGCCGTCCGCGCCTCCTCGGCCGAGCGGCCGGTGAAGTCCTGGATCTCCAGCGGCTGCGGGCCGCGGCTCACGGTGACCGCGATCTCGGTGTCGCGGCGCACCTGCTCGCCCGGCTCGACGCTCTGGGTCAGGATGAGCCCGGCCTCCACCTCGTCGTGGTAGACCTCGTCCTCGACACGGACGGTCATGGACAACGGCTCGGCCAGCTCGTTCGCCTCGTCCACGGTGCGGCCCACCAGCTCAGGGACCTCGTACCGCTCGGGGCCGCGCGACAGCACGTAGGTGATCTCGCCGCCGCCGAGCAGCCGTTCGCCGGGGGCGGGCTCGGTGCGCAGCACCAGGCCGGCCTCGACGGTCTCGGAGAACTCCTCGCCGCCGTTGACCGCGGTGAAACCGGACTCCTCGGCCCGGGCCTCGGCCTGCTCGGCGGTGAGGTCGAGCAGCGACGGCGTCGACTCCCACCGTCCGGACCCGTACCACCAGGCCGCGGTGGCGACGCCGATGGCCAGCAGGAGGACGAACAGGAACAGGTACAGGCCGCGGCGGCTGCGCGCCTGCTCGGTGCGGCGATGCCCGGCGGCGGCCCGGGTGCGGGCGTCGGCCGGGCGACCGGCCCGCGAGCCGGCGGCCG